>JBAZFO010000032.1 GCA_041653315.1 Candidatus Micrarchaeia archaeon
ATCTTCATATTTATTAAAAAACTTATATTTTTCAAATTTTTTAGAATAAATATAATTTGGAAAAGTTTTGACATAATCTTCATATAAAACAACACCTAAAGAAAGACCCATCCCCCTTGGATCATAATCTTTATCAACAACTAAATACATTGCATTAAACAAAATTTCTTCATAAATATCTTTTTGTTCATTATTCAATTTATTAATATCTAAAATTTCTTTAAATTCTTTTAGGGCATTATAACATTCTACTGCACTTCCAACTTTGAAGTTTACTTTACTTTTATTTAATATGTTTTCAATTTCTTCGTTCAATACAATTTCTTGATATTTATTATGAATTTGATCTAATGTTTTAGATCTCTCTTCATCATGGGAAAAAGGAAATAATGTTATATACTGCGTATATAAATCAAAATTTAGATCTACATTTTTATGGGGTTTTTTAATATACGAATCAAAAGTTAAAAAAGTCGCATTATATAAAACCAATTCATAATACTCAAGAATAGAAGAATCTAATAATTTAATATTTTCAATATTTCCTATTATATTGTTTTCAAAATTATTTAATACTTTCATACAATTTTCAAGATTATTTTTTTTAAAAGAATTAAAACTTTCTTCAGCTAATTTTTGAGCTAATTCTAATTTACTCTCCAAAGTAGGTATTTTTGATAAAATTGGGTTTTTAGTATTATTCTCTTGTTGTTTAAGAATAGGATCCATATATTATATTAAAAAAGAGATATTTAAAAAGATATCTTAATATGTTCACATAGCCAAATATTTAAAAACCAGTAAATGAATATTTATATTGATAAAAATGGCAGAAATGAATTTATACAGAAAAAGAGAATTACAAAATAACGCACAGGAATACTTTTCAAAAGCAGAAAAAATTTTTAGTGACTTTAGAATTAAAGAATCAAGAGAAGGAAAGAAAATAGATACAAAAGTTCTAGAAATTGCTTTTAAACTAATAGATAAAGGATTGGAAATATGGATAAATAATAAAGACGCATATAATCTAAAAGGATGTATCTACATCACACTTGGAAAAACAGAAGAAGCAGAAGAAGCTTTAAGAAAAGCAATTGAAATTGATCCCAACTTTTATTCTGCAAGATATAATTTAGCATTATGTCATTTAGCAAAAGGAAATGAAAAAGAAGCACAAAAAGAATTAGTAGAATTAATACATTTAAAAAAAGATTATTTTATGGCCATAAATACACTTGGTAATATATATCAAAAAAAAGAAGAATATAATACTGCAAAAAAACTATTTGAAAGAGTAATAAATATGCACGAATATTATATTCCTTCATACATTGGAAAAGCAAACTGTGAAGAAAAAGAGGGGAATTTAGAAGAAGCATTAAAAACTATAAAAACTGCAATTAAAAAATTTCCAGATTATAAAAATAAATATTCTGTAGAAGGTTATGCATTAAAAAATTCAGGAGAAGAAGAATTTGATTTTGGAAGAAAATATTTTGAAGAAAACATACATAATTATCCAGAACTAATTTCATTATATTATAAAAAATCAATTATTGAATTAAAATTAGGAAAGGAAACAGCTGCCAAAAAAAGTATGGAAAAAATAAAAAGCACTTTAGTTTTTAGAAAAATTGATGAAAAAAATTTAGCAGATATTGAAAAATAATTTATCTTTTTTTCTTCTGTTTTTTTGTTTTGAACTGTGGAAATGCTTTATTAAATGAATCAACATCTATATATGGATACATTTTAAGAATTTCTAAAACACAACTCAATAAATAAGGGTTATTTATTAATTCTTTATTCGTTTTAAATAATTCTGCTAAGTTTTGGTATCCTTTCTTTTTTCCTTTTGTTATTTTCTTTGCCTGTTCATCAATTTCTTTATGGTTTAAATTTAAAAAATCAAATGCTTTTCTATATAAAGTGATATACTGGCCAACTAATGTTTGTAAAATTTCTCCTGTCTCTGTATCTTTTAAAATACTCATTCTTCTTACTGCAAAATAATTTTTATGTCTTATAAACAAAGCAATTCCCTCATATTCTAAACTATCTGCTTTTGTTTGATTTGGCTTATCTTTATAATTTGCTGTTTGTTCTTTTGAAATCCATGAATAAATTTTTGTTTTTTCTAAAAGTTTCCTTAATAAATAAGCTTCTAAAAATGGTTTATACTCTTTTGGAAAATTAGAAAAAATATTATTCACATCTTTATTTTTTATATTTGAAAAAACATCTATTAAATTATTTTTATTATCTTTAAGTAAAGAATCGATATACTTATCTAATTCTGTTAAGTCCCCTAGAGATTCATAACATTTATTGAAAACCAAATCATCTATTTGAGATAAAGCAAAAACTGCTTTTTCATCATTATCTTCAAATTCAAATTTTATTGAATCATTCCAATTATTCTTTTTATATCTACTAATAAATGTTATTTCTGTCATTTATTCACCTTTTATTAAACGCCCCGGAACGGGATCGAACCGTTGGCCTTCCGGTGTCAGCTCCCAAAGTTTTTTGGTTTCTTTTGGTGCAGCTTTTCTTTCCAAAGAAAAGGTGCTTAACAGCCGGACGCTACTACCGCTAAGCTACCGGGGCTTAAAATTATAAAATAATTTTGGTGGTTGTGTATTTAAAGGTTTTGATTATTTTTTTTCAAGTCTATAATACAATGTTCTCCAGCTAACCTCTAATCTTTTTGCGATTTCTCTTATTGAAACATTTTTTTCCTTTAATTTTTTAGCTCTATCAATTACACTCTCAGAAATTTTATAAGGTCTTCCTTTTTTCAAATCTCTCTTAATAATATTTATATTCATTCGCCTTAGTGCTTTTATTATTTTGATAGATAAAGTATCATATATTCCTTTAGAACAATAAATTGTATTTACTTTTGTATTATTCAATAAATAAGCTAATAAAAAACTGCTCGGTTTTACTTTTATAATTACGCTTTGAGCATTAGGATTTGAATCAATTAAAGATTTAATTTCTTTTCTTGTTCCTCTAAGAATTAGCATCCTTTACCGCCTCTAAAAAGTCTTTTCCTCTTCCTTTTTCCATAATCAATTTTATCTCATTAATTCCTTTTTCTAATTCTTCTTTTTTAATATCAAAAAAATTAGAACACCATTCTAAATCTTTATTTGATTTATATGCAAAAAAAGAAGCTCCAAATATCTTTTCATTGATTCTAAAAGATAATTTTTCAGATTCAATCTTTTCTTTTAAAATTAATTTGGCGTTTTCTATTTTATTTTCTCCATATTCTAAAATATTAAAAACTTCTAAATGGTAGTCCTCGGGTTCAACAGATAAAGTAGGTAATAAATTAATTTCTTGTCGTGTAGTTTTTGAATTTAATAAATAGAATTTATATATCGTTAATAAAAGTTCATTAGTTGCTTTTTTTTCTGTTAAAAGATTACCTAATGAAGTTCTTCTAGTTATCTCTGATTTTAATTCTTCATCTATTTCTAATTTATCATCTATTTTAGTTATAAATTTTCTTTCAATTAATAGATTTTTTACATTTTCAAAACCTTCAACTAAATCTATTCTTGAATCAGGAATTAAACCATTTTGTCTTAAAATAGTATTATATTCTTTTATTTTTCCTCTTTCTTGTTCATCCATTATTTTTTTAACTTCTTCTGCAGATTTTGAAATAAAGGATAAAATAATAGAAGTTCTTGCAGAATTGCTTGTTATTAAACCAGGTTTTTTAATAATTCTCGTTTTTAAGATTTTTGCTGTTTCTCCATACTCTCTTTTTATTCTTTCTTCTAAATTATCTTTTTTAATAAATTTAAGATTTTCATTTTTAATTTTTCCTTTTTCTTCATATTGAACTTTCGCGATTAAATACTGCGGAACATCTCTACCTGATAATAATGTATTCATTCTAGTAAATGCTGTTAATCCATATCTGCCTGTTTTTATTATTCTTCCAATATAATTTCCTTCTATTGGTAAATGAGTTATTAAATTTGGATTTGTATTAATTAATTGCTTAGAAATCAAAAAAGAGGATAAAGCAATTTTAACTCTCTTCAATGTTATTCTCTTTAGATATTCTGTATATTTAATTATAGACAATTGTTTTTTAATATCTGCATTATTTTCACGATTTGAATCTAAATTTAAAGATAATTCTGATGCGCCAATTGAAGGGTGACTGAATCCTCTTGAAAGCATTTCTTTTCTTAATTCATCTAATTCCTTTATACTTTGTTCTATTTGAACTATGTTTTTTGGCGCTTCAACTGAATCTAAATATTCATTAGCATGAAGTATAAAATTATATGAATTTTCCATTTCTGCCTTCATATGTATAATTAAAACACAATCATATAAATACGTTATGGTATTGGAAAAACACGTATAAAAATAGAAAGAAATAAAAAGCGCGCAGGGTATATATTATTTGATGATTTATGAGTTTTAAAGAAATATATACTAAAGCAAGAAATAAAAGATGCATTTTAAATGAAACACAAATAACCCCTGAAGAATTAAACACTTTATTTAATGAATCAGAAACGATATTATTTTTAAAGGGCACATGGGGGGGAAAAATAGCAGTTGGGACAATGAATAAATATATAGGATTTAGAAAAACATTTGATGGAAAACCTAGAGATATAATGTTAAAAATAGAACAAAATACTGAATCAATGAATTTATGGTTAAAAACTGCAGAAAAAATGAATAAAAATATAAAATTGAATACATGGAAAAACTTAACAGTACAAAAATCAACTGGTGATATTTATTCAAGAGATGAAAGTATCAGAGGAACAATGTATCTATCTGAAATTTTAGGAAAAATAGTAGAACTTCATAATCCTACAAACCCCGATATCGCATGGAAAGAAGAAGTAGAGAAATATACTAAAAAACCAAGTGCAATTAAAGTAATGCTATTGGAATTAAGATCTCCAAATATAATCTATTATTATGAAAATTTTTATTTACCGATGGAAAAAATAATTAAAAATTTAAAACAAAAAGAATCTATTTCTATTTAAGTATATATCTTTTCCTTCTTAATTAATGAAAATTTCCAGTAACAGAATCCCTCCCATTATAATTAAATATAGTGTTGGGAGGATAATAATATTGAGAATCAAGAGTAGAAAGTTCTCCTACTCCCCCTATTTTTTGTCCATCTAAGTATATATCTAAAGCAAGCCTTAATCCTCCTCCTACCAAACCCGGAACATTTGGGGAAATTGATGGAGTTAAAAAAGAGTTTATAAAACTTCCCACTAGGGATTCGGTGGGTGAATAAGTAAGAGATCCAACCATTAAACCAACGGTAAGACCTGCAACCTTTTGCATAGTTTTATGATATTTTAACATTTCCCTTGGATAATATATATAATTCGTTTCATCAGTTAGATCAATTGAAACAGGTGCAAGCAAAGAATCTATTTTATCAAAGAAAGTTTGATACGTGGGCTCTCCAGCAGTAGTTTGAAAACCCTCATGTAAAACCCACTTACCGTCTAATTCAGGGTTGATAGAAATCATCTTCATATAACATTCTGTAGTTATTGCGGTATTATCTATATAAGCTGAATTAATTCCCGTAGAATGTAAATAGAAGCCCAATGAGTCTCTCATCCTCCTTTTTATTACTATCCAATTTTGTTCTGCTTTCCATTCATGAGGTGGTGTCCCATACCAAAAAAGATCAGGAAAAATATCTTCATTCCCATTTAGATCAACGTATTTCATTGGATTATTCTGCGCATAGACAAAAGGATTTAAACCATCTTTTACTGGATCTGGGGTTATAAAGCGCCCTAAATCTGGGTCATAAAATCTTGCGCCAAAATATTGAAGACCTGATGAATCTTGTTCATGACCAACAAAATCTTTTCTGTTTTCTATTTCTTGCGCTAAATTTAATTGCGCGCCGAAAATATCATAATCTGTTTTCATAACAACAGATGCGTTTTCATCTGTTATCACTCTTGGATTTAATCTATGGTCATTATGATAAAAATAAATTTTTGGTTCTATAGGTTTATGTAAAATTGTTTTTGGATTTTCAAAATCAATTCTTGAAATTAATTGTTCTCCCACATATATATAAAGAGTTTCATTTTTTTGAGTATTTTCTAAATTTTGAAGATCTTTATTTGTTTCTTTATTTAACTCATTTGTTTTTATTGAAGAAGTTGTATCTGAATAAACCCAATATCCCAACCCTGGCTCTAATCTATTAATATCAATTATTGAATATTTACTTGTTTTTGGATCAATAGAATAAATAGCTGTTTTTGTATCTTTTATATTCTCTTTAAAAGAATCAACATCTTTTTGAGAATTAAAACTTACTAAGGAAAATTTAGAATCACTTGTTTTTAAATTAGAACTTTCATATGTTTTAAATGAAACTTTAATTGGTTTAACTATATATATCATTACTCCTCCTAAAGAAGTTATATCTGTATTTTTATTTATTGAGAGATATTTTTGATTTAAACTATCATATGTATAAGCTGTTTTATAATCTTCATTAGTTAACTCATTAAAAACACTGCTAGAAATCATATTCCAACCAGTATTTAAAGAAATATTTATAAACTCAGAAATTGAGTCTTCAGATCCTTTTAATTTTGAATTTATCTCATAAATTGTATGATCTCCTTCCCAAAAATAATAAACAATATTTGAATCATTTATAAGTTTGATAATTCTTTTTCCACCTAAGGAATAATAATAAGTCTCATTTCCAAAAGACCCATTAATTGTTTTTAAATTTCCAATATTATCATATGTAATATCATATATTTTTTCCGACTCTATTTCGGGTGCTGCTCTTCCTCTTGGCGCTAAATCAATTCCATCATAATTAATAGGTTCAAATATTTTTGAAATTAATCTATTCATATTATCATATTCATAAATATATCTTCCTTCTGGAGTATTTGCTGAATTTAAAATTACTGAATTTCCTCCATCATAAAATTCATATTCATAATTTGTTGTTTCTTCACTTGAATGTTTAATTAAACGATTATCTAATTCATCATAAAGATAACTAACAGAATTGAAAACTTTTTCATTATTACTATATACATCAGTTAATCTATTTGCTAAATCATATCTAAAGCTAGCCAAATTTTCCCAAACATAAGAAGAAGGTCTCATTTCTACAAGGTCTTCTTCTATTATACTTGGTGAAAAAGAAGTTGGATTTAAAGAATTTATTGAAATAATATTAGATAAATCATCATAAACATACTGTCTCCCAAAATAATTAAATCTATCTTTATCTGTACGTAATTCAATTAATTGATCATCAATATTATATTTATACTTTGTTTCTATTCCATTTCCAAAATTTATTTTAGATATTCTATTATATTCATCTATTTCAAAATCTACTATGTCTTCTTCTTCATATTTAACATCTATAATTTTTCCTAAATGATCATACATATAAGAAATATCTTTTTCATTTATCTGTTTATTTACTAGATTAAGAAAATCAAAACTATTTTTAATTTCTATTGTTTCTTTATTTGTATTGTCAATTTTATTTACAATTTTTTGTGAATCAATCAACCCTTTTTCATTATATTCAAAATTAACTATTTGATTCTCAGATTCTTGAATACAAACTTTTCCTTTACCATATTCACAACTTGAATCCTCTAAAAATAAAATATCTCCATAAGAATTTGAAACAACAAAATCAAAAGAATTTTTATTTAATAATTGTGTAGATCCTAATCTATTTAATTCATCATATTCATTATATAAAACTAAATAATCAATCTCCTTTCCTTTGTTTGGTGTTAGATATAAATTATCTAAATAAACCTCTCCAAAATTCCAAATCTGTAATTCAATAAATTCTGTATTTAATGGAGAAGTAATATTAAATGAATATTCTTTCCAAGATTCACTTAAATGATCCCCAGGCATTTGTGTATTTATTAAATTATAACTACTATCTAAAAATTTAATGTTAAATATAAACCCTCCAGTTCCTTTTCCATATGTTCCAATAATAAAATCTTCTTTTTGATTAAATGGAATTTTATATATATAATTACTTTTTCCAATACCATTAAATTGAATACATTTTTCAGAATAACAATCAGTAGAAACATGATTAACTATAGGGATACTATAAGAAAAAGGAATTTTGAAATATTTTTCAGTTTCTAATTCAAAACCAGAATCAATAATAAAATTATTTGTTGCTGTGTAAATTAAATTGTTTTCATCATCATAAAAATTAGTTAAATATCCTCTATCTGGATCATTCGAATAAATAACATTACCTCTAAAATCATAAACATTTTTTATCTCTCTATTTAAAGGATCAATATGTGTTTTTACATTTTCTGATGTGTCTGTATATTCAAAAATTTGTTTTCTTCCTAATTCATCTTCTATTTTTATATTTCTTCCAAAATTATCTACTGTTGTTTTTATTGTATTCCCCAAAGCATCTGTAGTTTCTGTTATTAAATTATTTCCTGTTCCATATTGATTTATTGAAGAAACTAAGGTTCCTGAAAAATCATAAGTTCGCTTTAATTCATTTAAAGGATCATTTGAATATTCATGTTTAATAAATTCAATATCCTCAGGAAAAGATAAATCAGAATTTGTTTTTAAAACAGATTTTTGTTTACTTTGTTTTAACACCTCACCAAAGGAATTATATTCTATAAATACCCTTAATATCTCATCACAATCATCAAATTTACAATTTCCTTTATTACTATCTATTGCAATTTTATTTCCAAAACCATCTAAATACGTTTTTGTAGTTTTTGTTTTATCTTCTACTATTTTTTCATCAATAGTAATATATGAAGGATAAATTGAAGTTTCAGTTTCTAAATCAATAAATCTTCCGGGCATATATTCAATATGTTTTATAATTTTAGTACCTGAACCTAAGTAAGGGATATAATTATATATTAAATAAGGTAAACTTTCTCCAGGTGCATATAATTCTTTTGGTCTATTAAATTCATCATATACATAATCTATTTCTATATTATTTATATCTGATTTTAATATTAAATTATCTTTTTCATCATAAAGATAAGACTCAACTCCAGAAAGATCTCTTTTTTCTTCAATTAAATTTGTATTTGTATATTTAAATTCATTTTTAACTCCATTTACAATTTGCTCCTTTATTAAACTATTATCTTCATAATCAAATGATTTTTGTTTTATAAATTTTTGTGTATTTTTATCATAATTATATGTTGCATTAGTTATTATTGATTTAAAATTAAAAGAATCAAGATAATCATAGGTATTCTTAAGTACGCCATCAAAAACATCAAAATTCTCTTCAATCAAATTACTTCTATCTGTATCTTGATTCCCTTGGGCTTGATATTCAACAATATCAAAAAGATTTATTTTTTTATTTAAAAGATTAGGTTTTGATTCCCATAAATATTTGGTATATTGTTTTATTTTTTCTTCACCAAAACCTTGAATATTAATTATAGGCTGATCAAATTCATTATACTCTATTTCTTTATATTGAATTTGACCTCTTGTATCTATCGTTTGATTTTTTAATAAAACACTATAAATAAGTGGGTCGTCTGATTTTTCGTTAAATGAATATTTATTTACTGAAGAAGAAACCAATTCATTATCTTCTGAATAAAGTTCTGTTTTATACTGAATTCCTCTTAATAAATAACCTTTTATATCACTATAATTTTTAGGACCATTATAAAAATAATCTATTTTTTTGCCTTTATCTTCATAAATAGTTTCTGTTTTATTATAATAAACTGTTGTATATGTTATTTGTTCTTCTGCTCTAAAACTATTAAGAGTAACAGTAAAAGTCTTTGGAAGTAGTTCCATATTTAAAATTGGATTAAAATAATTAAATTTAGTAATTATTGCTTTTTCTAAAATAGGATCATAATCTATTATTTGTTTTATATTCCAACCAAAAACAAAATTAGAATCTGCTAAATCACCAATTACTGGATTACTATTATCATAAACTGAGTGCTGAATAGTAATTTGTTTAGTATTAGTCTCATTTTTTAATTCATAATTAAAGATCCGTATTCCTCCATTTATGTTTTTAACACTTTTTAATAATCCTAAAAGATTATCTGTATAATATTCATATTCTTTTATTAATAAACAATTTTCCCCATCTGCATTTGAACATTTTTCTATTTTTGATAATAAAGATACATTTTTAATATCTTTATTTTTATATCGTATTGCATCAGAACCAAGCATTCCAGTTCTTTCATCAATTTTTAAAGTTGTATTATATCCTTCTTCACTTAAATCAATGGTATTATAAGTAAAAATATAATTTTCCAATAATGTTTTTTCATCCTTAGTTAAATATTTTTTAATCGAGTTGAGGTTATAACAAGAACTTTCATCATTTAAACCTTTATAACAATAACTTGGATCTAATTCTGAATATTCAAAATTAATTTCATGTCCATAAAAATCATAAATTTTTGATATTCTTGATGAATCAGTATAATCAATATGTTTTGTTTCTATATCTGAACAAGTTCCTCCACATTTATATGTATTATAAAATTCTAACTCATTTTCATTATTTAATGCCCATGCTATTTCACATTTCTGTATCCTAGATAATAATTCTACAGAACAAGTTTCTTGAATAACACATCCCTGAAGTGTATTAGGATTCCAAAATATCCCCCCATTTATAAAACTATCAGCACTATGATCATTAATTACTATATCGGTCTGACTTATCCACCACATGTCATTATTTTCATTATAATAAGCACTACACCATGGAGAACCAATATCCACTCTATTATTATGGTCATCTCTTGTACCAATTTTACAAGCAGTACAATTATCAGTAACTTCTTGAGGAACTTTATATACTTCATATTCATAAGAATTTAATCCAGAATATTCATCACAAAAAGTATATGAAAATTCTTCAATTGAATCATTATACTCAAAATTTAATTTATTATTATAATTATCTTTTATTTCAGTAATATCCCATTTTGAAATATAACTATAATAATCATAATTTTTAATAGAAACAGAAACTGGTGTAAAATTAGTATATAAACCACAAGAGGGAGTTGAAACTGAACCTTCTGTTGGGGAGATTATTGGAGCCATTCTTCTTGAAGGAGTTAACGGCGAAGTTAAACCAAAATCAAACTCTATTTCTTCTTCCTCTTCTTCAGTTTCTTCTTCAGTTATATTAAAATGCCAGATCATTGCTTGTTCATAAATAATTCTTTTATTTGGAACTTCTTTTATTGTAATCCAAGTATCACCAATACCTGATAAAGAATAATCAAAACACTGCCATTTTAAAGAGGGAACATTATATTCCCAAACAGCAGGATGTTCAATTATGATAGTCTCATATCCAATTACCCTCCCAAGATCATCATAAATTGGATCTCCTTCTAATGTTTCATTCCAAGCAGGAGAAACCTCTATAATTTCTTCATTAACATTTGTCCTTAATCTTAAGATATCTCCTTCCCAGCAATTTGAAGGAATAGTTAAATTTTGGATTCTTGTATCATTTAAAATTCCCACCCCTGCTTCTTTAACTTTCCAAACACTAGTTTCTTCTAAAATATTGCTAGGTTTTGTATAATTAAAATAAATAGCACCTTCATCTAAAACTTGCCCATAAGTATCCCAATCCCCATCATATGCTTTATAATACATATATAATGGATGACTATACCAATTACCTTCTACTTTAATCTCTGGCGCTTTAGCCTTTCCACATGCATTAGAAAAGGAAGATTGATAACAAAATTCCATAGTATCTGTACCACTATTACCAGGTAATAGACTCACTATTTTATGATCAAATTTATATTCATTTCCAAAAGTATCTAAGATTATCCAATAAGAATCAACATTATTATTTGTATAATTATATCTTTTAATATTCAAATTAGAATATTCTTTTGTTTTATATTCTTTATACTGTCTTGTTGTATTAAATAAAATTAATTCATATTTATTTCCGGCAATATAAATTTTATATAAATAGTTATCTTCTCCATTAAATGTATTTGGCCTTGCTTCAATATAAGGAAAATTCATTTCCCAACCTGCACCTAATTCTCCAGGTCTCGCATAACTCAATGGGTATGGTTTTATGATTTTACCTTCTGAGTTAGTATAATCTTCGTATTCTGAAAAAGTTTCAAATTCACTAAATTCAGGATAAAAGTTATTTATTGAATAAATTAAATTTATTTCTTGATTTAAATTTATATTATCTGAAATACTTGTTATTGATTCAAATAAAAATAAATCACCAGTAGATAATGAAGGATTTGCAGAAGTAAATTCAGAATCAAATAAATTTAATGGATCTATTGAAAATTCAAATTCATTAGATGCAAAAACTAAAATACTTAAAGAAAATAAGAACAACATTATAAATTTTATATTTATTTTATTAAACATACTTAATTTATAAAAACAAAATATATATATATGCTCTTTTTCTGTTTTAAGGCAATAATTTTCCTGCTTTTATTTTCTCGCTTAAATACTCTCCAATAAATGAAAGGCGCGGACCTTGAAGCGCATCTAATTCAATTTTTTGTTTTGTGTTTAAAACTTCTTTTAATTCTTTTACCCATTCTTTATGTCTATTTATCCAAGGATAATCAAGCATTTCTTTAGCTCTTTTCAATCCACTACTTTTGCT
>JBAZFO010000033.1 GCA_041653315.1 Candidatus Micrarchaeia archaeon
TTGTTTTTTTTCAAAATGGCTTACTATAAGGCCGGCAGGTAATCCAATTATGAAAGTCATTAATACAAAAAATCCTCTTGTTCCGTATATATTTGAGGGATGAAACATAGGAATTCCAAACCCTAAATCTATTGAAAATACTGGGATAATTATAGTAATAATCCAAATTATTATTGCATATACTGGAATAATAACTATCATAGGTTTTAAACTATTAAACATTGTTTGAGTCATTAAAGGTAATATTTCTTTTTGTTTTGCTTCTGCTTCTTTAATTTTTGCCTCATTTTTGTCTTTCATTGCTTGTCTTAATTGCTTGTTTATTTCATTCATTTTAGCCTGTATTTTCATAGTTTCTTTTCTTTTTCCAATTTTTCTATTTATAAATAAGGAAAATCCCATATAGCAACAAGCAATTATAGATATTATTATTGCGTTTATTATTATTTCATCCATTTAATTACCTTCTTATTCTAAAATTTCTTTCATTCTTGGAACAGCCGAACCAACTGGTCCGCTGTTATCTAACCAAACTATTTTAGCATTGCATCTTACTGCATATACTGCTAAAAATAATTTTGAAATTTCAACAACTTCATCACACTTTTTTTTATCAAGAAATTCTTCCCGTGTTCTTGATTTATCCTGTTTAATTCTTTGTTTTAATTCAGAATATGGAACATAAACAAATACTAGTGTTTCTGGATTAAGAATTTCTAATGCTTCTTTATTTAATCCAGGATAATATCCTTTTGGTGTTGATACAACTGCATGTGTATCTAAAATTATTTTATCTTTATTTTTCATTGAAGCAATTTTTTTTGCTGCTTCCTTTTGAATTTTTATTTGTTTTTCATATTCTAATTTTCTTAACTGGTCTCTATTTTTAACAAAACCTTTTTTTAATGCGATTTCAAACATTATTGTTCCATAGTTTATAATAATAAATTCTTTTGAAAATGGTTTTAATAAAGTTGATTTTCCACTTCCTGGAGTTCCAGTTATTATAATCATATTATTTCTCCAAATTAAATTCCAAAGATTTTTCCAAATCCTGGGTGTAAGTCAAACGCATTCATTGAAGTTAATTGTTCATGGAATTTATTTAATATATTAACTGTTAGTAAAATACCAGTTCCAGTTCCTAATGCTCCTGTTAAATCTGCTAATACTGCGATTATACCTACAAATGCACTTCCTAATATAACAATTGTGGGTATATATTTATTTACTACACTTTCAATTGCTCTTGGGTCTCTTCTAAATCCAGGTATTTGGAAACCAGAAGATTGTAATTGAGAAGATACATCTTTAGCTCCCATTCCTGCTGTTTCAACCCAAAATTTACCAAATATTACACATAATATAATGAATATGATTGCATATAAAAATAAATGGATTAATTCTGGAATATTAAATATAGGTGTTGAAGATGAAGCTATTAAAGCCCAATGTTCAAAAACACTTCTTCCAGTATATAAGGGATTTGGTGATAATCCAGTCGGAGTTATTAAATATAAAAATCCATCTTGTAAGCTTGGATAAAATTCTTCAATTCCTTGCATATTTGTTCCTTTTGGTATATTAACAACCCATGCTATTGAACCTAATATATCCATTCCATTTGGCGTATCTCCTTGTGCATGTGCTGGAAGAACTGCAGCTAAGAATTGGATATTAAGAAGTAAAGCAGAAGTTAAAATAACAGGCAATACTGAAACATAAAGGAATTTAATAGGGAATCTTCCACCAACTCCTTTTGCCATTCCAAAAGATAAAGGAAGTTCTACTTTCATACCTTCTGCATAAACTACAATGATAAATACGATTATTGTAAAGTATAATGGAGTCATATAAAATATTGCATTTGGAATTGCATCTGCACCGCCTGCTTGTAATATTGATAATACTCCATTTGGATTGTTAAATCCTAATAAACTTAATGCTCCAGATACAACTGTGAATGAAACATTTGCTGCAATAAATAAACTTATTCCAGAACCAATTCCATATTTTGAAATTAATTCATCTAAGAATAATAATATTATTGAACCAAATGCGATTTGTAAAACAACAATTATTTGTATAAAAAAACTATCTGAGATTAAATCAATTCTTCCTAAAAATACGAACATAAACCCTTCAAAAATAGCTAATATTATTGCTAATAATTTTTGTACTCCAAAAAAAGTTTTTTTATCTTCTGGGTCTTGCATATCAAAATGGAGTATCCCTGCCCCATTAAATAATTGTAAAAATATACTTGCTAATACGATTGGACCAATTCCAGTAGTAAGTAAAGTTCCAATATTAGAAGCAGTAATTACTTGTAAAAATTCTAATCCTTCAGTACTGCTTGTGTCTACTCCAAAAGCAGTCAAATTAGACATTATAAAAAATAGACCTAATGCAAATGCAACCCACATTAATTTTTCCTTTAGACTTGATGGTCTTTCAGGATTTTTAATTTCAGGTAATAAATGTATTATTGGTTTTAAAAAATCAAGACTCGACATCTGGTTTTTTCACCTCTTTTTTTAGTAATTCGGTTTTTCCTCCTACTGCTTCAATTTTTTGCTTTGCTTTTTCTGTAAAAGACAATGCTTTTATATGTATCGGGAAATTTATTTTACCAGATCCGAGTATTTTTCCTTTAAATACATAAGTATCTTTAATTTTATTTTTTTCAATCATATTATTAATTTCAAAAATATTAATTGTTTTTACTGATTTATTTGTTGGTGTATCAAATCCTTTTTTATCTTTCATTCTTTGTTTTTTGTTCTTTGCACTTCTAGTCCATTCATGTTTATTCCAGCCTGCATTACCTATTCCACCTTTGTTTCCTTTACCTCTGCCTCTTTTAACATCTCCTCTTCCGTGTGTTCTTCCACCAAGATATTTTGAATTCTTTTTCTTTTTTCTTGTTAACATAAATATATCACCATTGATTAAATCATTTTATTTATTAATTCATCTATATTAGGCCATTTACCTAATGCACCTTTTGGATATGTTAATTTAACACTTTTATATCCTTTTTTTGGAGGTTTTAATCTGAAAACAGGTTTTATCCCTAATGTTTTTAAATCTGTTTTTCCATTTACAAATTTTTCTACAAAACTTGTGATGTCCTCATTTTCTATTTTTTTATCTCCAGATTTTCTTCCTCTTTTGGTAATTAATTTTTCAATCATTTTATCACTTATAGGTCCGTATGCAACATAATCCTTACAGATTTTTAACATTCCTATATATGTTGGAGAGTCATCAATAATTACACAATGATTTGCTCTTGTTAAATTTAATTTTTCCATTGTATTTTTTATTTTAGGTTTTATTCCCCACATTCCTCTTACTTTAATTATAGCTAATTTCATTATTATACACCTATGTTTTTATATGATTAAGATTATCTAATGCCTTTATTGTTGCTGATGCAGTATTGTATAAGTTTGCTGTACTTCCTCTTGCTGAACTTGATATATCATTTATTCCAGCATATTCTAAAACTTTTCTGATAACTGCATTTGCTACTAATCCAATTCCTCTTGGACCAGGAACTAATTCAACGCTTACACTGCTTACTTTTCCTTTAGTTTTAAATGGTATTGAATGATTTTTTCCACATGCGCATTCCCATGAGCCGCATCCTTTTTTTACTGAAATAATATTTTTTTTAGCATCTTTAACTGCAGATTCAATTGCTGGTTTTACTTCTTCACTTTTTCCTGTTCCAATACCAACGTGTCCTTTTTTATCTCCAATTAATACTACAACTCTAAATGTCATTTTTCTTCCGCAATCTGTCATTCTTGTTGTATTTCTTATTTCAATAACTTCATATTCTAAATCTGGAATTAAATAATCAACAATTTCAGTTTCTAATATTGGTTTTCCTTGATTAAAAATTTCTTCTAAAGTGGTTATTTTACCTTCTTTTACATTTATACCTATTCTTGTTTTTGGATCCCATGCCCCTATATCTTGTACTGCTGGTGATGGTTTTCCACTAATTCTTCTCCTCATTCATTACCACCTTTTTTGAATTTTTCTTTTGTTTGTTCGAAGGTTTTTGAAATTTCCTCAGGTTTAATATTCATTTTAATATAAGAAGAAAATATTTGTTTATATTTATTTTCATCTTTTTCTTTTAATGTTTTTGCATAATTTTCAATATGCATTCCTTTAATTCTTTCTTTAATTATTTTTTCTTTTCCTAATTCTGTTTTTAATCCTGCATCTATTGCTCCTTGTGCCCCAACAAAAACAATTGCTCCTTTTGATGGAGTTGTCATTCCAATATCAAGTACAAAATCAGTTATACCTTTTTCTTTTGCTCTTAATGCACATAAAAATGAAGTTAAATATGCCGTTGGTGAATTTCTTTTTGGATTCCAACCATATTTTTTAAGCTCATTTGAATTTACAGCTGTTATAATTTTATCTCCTTTTGCATCAAAAGTTATGAATTGAGCTTCTATTGTTTTATTCGAAGTTCTTATAACTAATCTTGGAATTTTACTTTTAATTAATGCAAGTCTTTTTTTGTAATTAGTTACTTTGTTTCTTCTCCTTTTAAAAGGAACATAATATGTTGGTCCTGTTGCTTTACCCATAATATTTCACCTTTATTTTTTCTCATTTACTTTTTGTTCTTTTTTTTCAATTGCTTTTTCTTCCTTTGTTTTTTTCTTAATTTTTATTACTTTTGGTCTTCCTTCTTTTATTTTCTTAGTAAGTTCAAGTAAATCTATTTTTTCTTTTGTTAAACTATTATCATTGATATAATGTATTAAAGAATTTTTATTTTTGAAAAATCCTCCCTTAATTTTATAGTACATATTTTTTCTAGCATCTGATTCAATTAAATTATTTTTAGACAAATATGATAATATTTCTCTTTGAATTCTTGATTTTGCCATCCATTGTTTTTTAGGCATTTTTTTAACTCTTCCCTTTCTTTTACCAATTCCTTTTTGTCTTCCTTTTTTCTTTTGTTTTTGTCTTGCTTTTGCACCAGCTCTTGAAACACCTTGTTTTTTTGTTTTATATACAATTCCATCTTTAATTAAGGCTCTAACATCATCTCTTGTTAATGCTTCTTTTACTTTTGAAGTCTCATCTGGTTTTATTTTTACTTTGTTTTCTCCTGAATGAAGCAATTCTGATGCTATTCTTCTTATAGTTTTAATCGACATTTATTTCACCTAATTTAATACTTTTATTCCTTTTTCTTTTGCTATTTTTTTTATTTTTATTCTTTTTAATTCTCCAACTTTTCCACCAATTCTTATGGCTATATCTTTACTTGCGTTTTCTACTTCTTTAATATTATTTATTATAATTTCTTTTAATCCACATGGATGAACACCATATACTGTTTTTGAGTTTTTGTATCCAATAGTTGGCCATTTTCCTGCTTGATTAAGTCTTTGTCTTTGTTTATTTCCCTGACCGCTTGGTTTTTTCCATTTATCAGCTAACCTAGATCTTTTAGATCTGTCTACATTAGGTCTTTTGAATCTTGGATGTCCTTTTTTCTTTTTTCTAATTTCTTCTGTCATAAAAATCACTCAATTTTTGGATAAATACCATCTTGGAATACCCTTGGATCCAAGTTTCTGATTTTTGTTTTTGTTATTAAGTTTGCAGCTGTTTGCCCTACTGCTTCTTTGTCTATTCCTTTAATAATAATATCCTGTCCTTTAATTTCTATTGAACTATTTTTTACAATTTTAGCAAATCTTGGATTTTTTTCTCCTATAAAATTTTTAATTTCTAATTTATTATTTTTTATTGCTAATGTAATTGGAAAATGTGAAAATACAACTTTCATATGTTTTTCATATCCGTCTTTTACCCCAATAAACATATTATTTATATGAGATTTGATTGTTCTTGCTAAAGCAAGTTTTTTCCCAGTTATAATTACTTGATTTTCTTTTTTCTCAATTGTTAATTCATGTGTTTTAAATGTTCTTGTTAACTCTCCTTTTGGTCCTTTAGTAGTAATTTGCATTCCATTTATTTCAATGGTAATTCCTTGTGGTATCTCTATTTTTTCTTCAACCATATAAAACACCTAATAAATATATGCTATAAGTCTTCCACCTACTGCATTTTCTTTTGCTTGTTTGTTGGTCATTAATCCTTTTGGTGTTGATGTTATTAATAAACCAAAACCAATTGCTGGGATATATTGTTGTTCCCATTTAGACCATTCATCTTTTTTAACTGGAAATCTTGGTTTTATTGCCGAACATTTATTTATTTTACCAATTAATTCGACTTTATATAATCTTGCGTGGCCTTCTTCAAATAATTCGTATGCTCCGATATATTTATTTTCTTGTAATATTTTTAATATCTCTTTCATTAATTTGGATGCTTGGATTATGCATTCTTTTTTTCCAACTTGTTCATGAGTTTTCATCCTATTTAATGAATCTGCCACTGTATCATTAACCATTCAATCACCTAATATTTCCTAAAGCCAATATCTTCGGCCATTTCTCTAAAGCATTTTCTACATAATTGTAATTTATAAGAATGTATAACACTTCTTGTTGAACCGCAAATTTTACACTTTGCATCATTTTTTCCTTTAAATTTTTCTTCATATGAAATTCCTTTCATATTTTTCTTTTTCTTTTCTGCCATAATAAACACCATTAAAATATTTCTATTTCAAATTTATTTTTTATAAAATTCATTGATTCTTCTTTTGTTATCTTATGTTTTTTACCAATTTTTGTTTTTTTAATTCTTCTTTTTGCTACTCTTTCTCCTTTTCTCTTTAAAGTTACACAAACATCAAAACCAATGATTCCAATACTTGGATCATATTTTAATCCAGGATAATCAATATATTCTTTAACTCCAAATGCAAAGTTTCCAAATTTATCAATTGATTTTTTTGATAATCTACTTTCACTTGCTTTTAGAGATTTTTTTAATATATCTAATGCTGTTTCTCCTCTTAAAGTTACTTTAACTCCAATTGGGTCTCCTTTTTTAATATGGAATACGGGATTTCTTGTTTGGGATAAAGTTTTGATTGCTTTTCTTCCGCTAATTCTTTCAAGTAGTATTTTTGCATTCTCTAATTTTTGGCCACCTTCCCCAGCACCAATATTTAGAGTTACCTTTTCTACAAGTATTTCTTTCATATCCATTATTCATTCACCCAGTCATTATTAATAACAAATAAATATTTTGCAACAGTAATAATTTCTTCCCCTTCTACATCTAATTTTGCAATTTTTTGTTTTGAGGTTTCTGTTTTTACAATCTCTTTTAATTCTCCTATTTTACCAGTATGTTTTCCATCCATGATATAACATTTTGCTCCGTTTTCTAATTTTAAGATTCCATTTATTTTTTTATCAACTAAAGATAAAATTATTGTATCTCCATTTTTAATGTTATTATCTGCAATTATTGTTTTACCATCGTGTAAAGATATGGTTATCTTATTATTTTTTATTTTGTTTTTCTTTACTACTTTTTCTAATTTCATTTTTGCATTTTTTTCATTAATTTCTTTTGGTACTAATTTAATATTTTTATTTAAATAAAATCTATAATGTTTATTTTCTTCAGTTAAAGATATAATATCCATTAATCCAATTGGTAGTTTATGATCTTTTACTTCTTTTCCATCTACAAGTATCTTTTTTTCTTTAATTAATTTTTTAGCTTCTTTATTTGTTTTTGCTATTTTTAATGAATCTCTTAGAATAACAGCTAAAGGTACACTTTTTTCTTTATTATGTGGACCAGGTCTTGTTCCAACAATCCATTTATGTCCTTTTCTTTTTTCCAATACAGTTATTGTAGAAGTATTGAGCCTTTTTTTATGAATTGATCCACCTTTTTTACTCATTTATTTCACCTTTTAAATATTTTTGTTCTATCTTTATCCATTTCTAATTCAATAATTTCTGTGTTTGAAGGTTTTATTGCAATTGGTTTTTCAGTTCCTTTTGCATTCACTCTTACTATTCCTTCTATATATATTATTGATTTTTTATAATTTACTTTTAGTATTTTACCTTCTTTTCCTTTTTGTTTTCCTACTTTTATTTTTACTTTATCTCCTTTTTTAATTCCAATAGTTCTCTTTTTTGTTCCTAATTTTTCTTTTACACTTTTTGAAATATGTGCTTTAATGAATTTTTTTCTTAAATGCATTGGTGCTGTTCTTATGTACTTCCTTTGTTTTTTTGGTTTTGCTGATTTAATCATATTTTTCACCTAAATTACAATTGATGCTATTGCAGCAACTTTTGGATATCTTTCTACAATTTCTCTTCCAATTGCACCTTTTATTTCTGTTCCAATTGGAATTTTCTTTTCAGGATCTATTTCTACTCCTGCATTATCTTCAAATTGAATTCTTGTTCCATCTGAACGTCTGTATTCTTTTTTTTGTCTAACTATTAATACTTTAACAACTTTTTTTCTTTTTTGTGGATTTCCTTTTTTAACAGAACATATTGCTATATCACCAACGCCCGCACTTGGATATCTTTTTCTAACTCCTTGATAATCCTTAACTCCTATTATCTCATAGATTTTTGCTCCACTATTATCTGCGCAATTTAATCTTGTTCCATTAGTTAAGGATTTTGTTATCTTTGCGGTTAATGGTTTCATATTTTATTCACCTTTTAATATTTCTATAATTGTCCATGCTTTTGTTTTGCTAATTTTTCTGCATTCTGCAATTTTTACTGTATCCCCAATTTGTGCGTTTATACATGGGGGATTATGAGCATGAATTTTTGAATGTGTTCTTGCATATCTTTTATATTTATTTATTTTTTTTGCTGTGTGTTTTTGTATTACTGCTGTTTTGCTTGATCTATTGTTTATTACTTTTCCAACTAACACACCACCACGAATTTTAATATCTCCATGTTTAAAGCAATGTTTATCATTACATTCTTTTTTTTCAGTCATTTTTTCACCTTTTTTATTCTGTCTTCAGGAGAATAACAAATTTCTTCTCCTTCAACATTCATTTTTTGATTTCCAACTTTAAATTGGAAAACACATCCTTTTTTTGGAATTATTTTTTCTCCATTTTGTGTTTCAATCAAAAACACATTTTTTTTCTCATCAATAATTTTTCCTTTGATTCCCATATATGGTTTGGATATACTTTTTGTTATCTCAACATCCAATCCAATTAATTCATGGAATTTAATATTATTTTTTTTAATCATTTTTTTACCCATTTCATTCGATTGAAATTATTTTTTCTGGATATCCCATTTTTATTAATATTTTTTTTGTCTTATTTTTATGGTCTCCTTGTAAAACAATTACTCCATCTTTTGCTGTTCCTCCACATGCAAGTTCTTGTTTTAATTGTTTTACTGCCTTATTCATTTGTTCTTTGTCGATACCTTCAATTATTGTTACCAATTTATTGAATCTTTTTTTTGTTGTGTATACTTTCAATTGTTGTGTTTCTTCTTTTTCAAGAATTTCACATACACATATATCTTTAGGTAATCCACACTTCGCGCATATTTCAGGCATTCTTTTCATCCACCTCAGATTTTTTTATTTCTTTTTTTTCTTCTGGTTTTTTACTTTTCACTTCTGTTTTTTCTTTAATAACAGGAGTTTTAATCTCTCTTTTAATATTTAATTTTTTTTCATTCATTAATGTTTTAACAATAGCAATTAATTTTTTTAAACTCTTTAATTTACCTGGATTTGGAGCACGTCCGCCTGCTTTAACTTGTGTTGTTTCTATTAATAGTTCTTTTTGAATTTCTTCAAATCTTTTTTGTAAGTTGTTTTCATCCAACACTCTTAAATTATTAATTCTACTTGTCATTATTTTTCCTCTTATTATTTTTTACCTTTTTTCTTCATTGGCATTTTCCTTTTCTTTAATGGTGCAATTCTTTTTTTCTTATCATCTTCTCCATTAGTTTCTTCGTTATCTTCTCCTCTTCTTTTTATGTTTTCAATTTCTTCTGCACCAGATATAATTTTTGGAATTTCAATTTTTTGTCCAGTTTCTTTGTCTGGGAATATTGTTCCTGGAGGTACTATTCTAACATATATACCTATTGCACCAGCTTTTGGATATGCAGCATAATGTGCTTTTCTTACTAATCTTGTTGGTTCTCCTGATTTTGGAATGTATCCTGCTAAAACTCTAAATGATCTTGCTCTGCCTCCTTTTCCTGCTAGTTTTCCAGATGCAACAATCTCTGAACCCATTGCACCAGAACTCATTATTTCTTTTAATAATCCATTTAAAATTGGTTTAACTTTTTTACCCATTTCAATATATCTACATGCTCTTTTAGCAACTAAAATTGGGTTTAAAATAGGATTTGGAGTTTCAACCACTGCTATTTGTGGATTATCCATACCAAATTCATCTTTTATAATATCAGTTATTTTTTTTATATTTTTTCCTTTTTTACCTATTACTTTTCCTGGTTTCATTACTTCAACTTCTATTCTTGTAACTATTGGAGTTCTTTGAATATTAACTCCTGAAAATCCAGATCTATCTAGTTCTTTTTCTAGGAATTTTGAAACTTTATATTTTGCAATTGAATCTTTTATGAATTTTCTTTCTATAGCCATTTTTATACCCCTAATATTAGATTTTTTCCTCAAGAATTATTTCAATAAAGGAAGTTTCATAATTTGCCATCATGGATTTTCCTTTTGGAGCAACTCTTGGGTATGTCTTTTGTTTATTTGCTGCAATGTGTGCAACATATGGATTTAATAATCCTTTTGAATCTGCATTTGCTTTTGCATTTTTTAATACTTCTAAAATAATTTTTGAAGCTTTTATAGGCCATCTACCTTTTTTTCCTCCAAGTTCTTTTCTATGTGCCATTCGTTTATTATGTTTTCTGAATCTTACTACTTGTTTTCCTTCTGAAGCATCTCTTAAAAAAGTTAATGCATTATCAGTTTCCATTCCTCTTACATTATCACAAACTGCTGAAAGCTGTTTATATGAAGCATTTACACCTTCTATCCTTGCTTTCGCACTTTTTTCTGAGCTGTTTATCATATATTTTTTCATATAATCAACCTACTTTAGAGGTACGAATTTTGAACCTCTTGTAGCTCCTACTCCAGGTCCTGAATGTGCGACTCTGCCAGTTGTATGTGCAAAATCGCCTAATCTATGTCCTAATTTATCAATAGTAATCTCAACTTTTTTGAATTCTTTTCCATTATGAATTGCAAATGTTAAACCAAGCCATTCTGGTAATATTATTGCTGAACGTATATGGGTTTTAATTGCTCTTGTTGTTTTATCATCTTTTTTTAATTTTTTTACTTTTTGAACTAATTTTTTGAATTTTAAAAATTTTGAATTCATTCTTTTTATTGTTCTTCTATCTCTAGAAGTTAATAAGTTTGAAAATTCTTCAATACTCATTTTTTGTAATTCTTCTTCTGTTTTTCCTTTATATGTTAATATTTTTGCCAATCATATCACCATTTATCCTTTTTTCTTTCTACCTGTTCTTCTTGGTGCTATATGTCCAACTTTTTGTCCTGGGGATGCGTTTCTTGAAACTGAACTTGATGTTCCAACATGATGTTGTTTACCTCCATGTGGATGTGCAACTGCGTTCATAGCTACTCCCCTAACTTTTGGCCATCTTGAATTATTTGCTTTTGATTTAAAATGTCCATGTCCTGCTGTTAACATTGGTTTTTCTAATCTTCCTCCTCCTGCAATAATACCTATTTGTGCTCTGCAGTTAGAAGTTAATTTTATTACTTTTTTACTTGGTAATTTAATTATAATATTTTCTCCTTCTTTTGCTACTAATGTTGCGTATGAACCAGGAGATCTTACGAGTTTTCCTCTATCTCCAGCTTTAATTTCTAAATTATAAATATAACTGCCTTCTGGTATTTTCCCAATTGGTAAAATATTGCCAGTATTTGTTTTTGCAGATACTCCGCAATCAATATGATCTCCAATTTTTAAGCCTTCTGTTGCAGGTAAAACTGAAATATCTCCATTTTCAAATAATATTTCCATTAATAATGATTGATGTCCTGGGTCATCTAAAAATCCAATTATTTCTCCTCTTATTGAAGATTCTTTTTCAAGAGCATCATAATTTCTAAATCCTGTTCTTGCTTTAAATCTATGACTTGGTGCTTTGTATGCTGGACTTCCTTTCCCTCTTTTTTGTTGTGTTAATCGTTTACCCATA
>JBAZFO010000034.1 GCA_041653315.1 Candidatus Micrarchaeia archaeon
GTTCTTCTCTAATAGACGGATCAATATTCAATATCCTTTTTCTTAATTCTTCAAATAATGGTCTCATCGGTTCCCCTTGTTTTAAGTAAGTATGATCTTCAATTGTATATTCTGCTTTAGTTGATTTATCGTCTTCAGTTTTATATCTAGCAATAATTTCCTCACTAATGTTTGGATAACCCCAAATTTTAATTGCTAATTGTGTAATGTTTTTTGCTCTTTTTTTGATTTCGTTTTCATCCCATTTATCTAACTTTGCCAATATTCTATTTAATCTAATCGGACTATCCTTAAAGCCTCCTTTAATATTTCTTTTTTCCTCAAATGATTTATCACTTAATTCAGGATTATACCCAGTCAAGGTAAGATTCCCAATAGTATGTAGATATGTCTTTTGAATCTCCTTCCAATTTTCTCCCAAATCATTTCTCCATTTTTCAGATAAATTTTGATTTTGGGGCAATATATGCTCTATAGTATATGTTTCAACATTAACAATTTCTTTCCTATCATAATTTTCTAATCTCCTTAGTAAATAATTCCTATTTCTAAAATTATAAACATCTTTAATTAGTAGCTCACGTTCAAATTCGTCATCACCCGGAATTCTCCTATATGAATCTTGAAGTATTATGGTTGCTTTCAAACTATCCAAATAATTTTCTCTATCAATTTTTTTATAAAGTGTTGCAAATGTTTTATTCAAGGAGTTAGTTGGTACTCCACAAACCGCTCTTCTAAATACATAACTTTCAATCAAGTTTAATATATCCAAAAATTCTTCTTTTGTAATTTTATCTTGAATGTAATCTTTATAGATATTTAAAATAAATGGATAAGAAACTGTTGCCTTTAATTCATTTATATCACAAAACTTATTCTTGATATCTCCATCCGGTTCTCTTTCTAAAGCGATATTTACAAAATATTTAGAATATTCAAATATATCTTGAACAACTTCTACTATGTTTTTCTGTTTTGAGGAATACATTTTAAATTCCGAGTATATTTCTCTCATATTTGGGATCCTACCTAATTTAATAGTTAAATAATCTCTCATGAATTTATCAAATAAGGCAGAATTTTCTGAATGACCAAAACTTTTTGACATAGGATACCAAAAATTATTATATAGGTATTCCTGTTGTTGTTTTTCTAAGCCCATTAAAATGTAATTTCGTATTAAATCAGCTTGAGTAAGTTCCAAACCAGTCGAATTTAAACTTTCAAATATTAATTGTGGATTATCCTTCTCTCTATCTAGAGAAACATCAATTATAATAAGCTTTGAAATTCCTTTATGGATTACCTCCAAATCTGTTTTTTCTATTTTTTCTTTGAAAAAATTATAATTTTCTTTAATTTTTTTTGAATCTTCGTCTGTTAATTCGAGTTTGTCAACTAATTTAAAAAGAGCAGTTTTGTCGCTTTGTGTAAGAATTAATTTGTATTTTTCTTCTCCTTCCTCTTTTTCATTCATTAAGTAATAACTGGCTAATCTATTAGGGTTTATTTCAGTTTGAATATTCTTTTCTTCTATAAAATTACATAATGCAGAAATTAAAAGTGAGACTGTAGTTAATCTTTGTTGACCATCTATAACTAACAGCTTAGGAAGTGCAGATACTTGATAAAGGCCTTTCTCCACATAAACAATAGAGCCAATAAAATGTCCAAAATTGGATTCATCTTTGCCTGTTCTTATTATATCTTTCCATAATTGTTCGCATTGATCAATATCCCAACTGTAAGTTCTTTGATAAATAGGAATGACCAACTGTTTTGGAGAATTTAAAAACCTTAAAAATTTTGTTTCTTTTGCTTCCATAATACTCGCCAAGTATTTAAACAACTAAATATTTTTAAACCTTCTTAAATTTCTTCCGAGCACCCATCCCACATGTTTAGAGAACCTGGAGTACTGAATCATAATCACATATTCAATTATAAAAAGAATGCGCGTAAGAATGATTTACAACGAAGAACTTCCTTTGCCTAAAGGCAAAGGTATAGTTCATTCGTTGTAAATATATCAAATTCGGCAATTCCTTTGACATTTTTAATGTCAAAACTTAACATTTTCAAAAGAAAATGTTAATCCTCCAACACCTAAAGGTGTTGGTTTCCTTGCCGAATTTTATATGAAAATTATTTTAATATCTACATATATAGATAGATTGTGTAAAACTATCTATTAAAATAGAGAAACGATTAAAAAGCTTCCCAAAGAAAATAGAATTATGAAAAATAATAAAAACAACAAAAGTAAGGTAAGTAAAAAAAATATTAAAGGCAAAAAAACAGAAACAAAGAAAATAATAACAGGAATAATTTCGTCTTTAAAACAAGGAGATAAATCTATAAGTGAAGTAGCCGAAGATGCGCATATTAATTGGGAAACAGCGCAAACTTATTTAAATATTTTAACTCAAACAGGAATTTTAGAAAAACAAACTCAAGGAAATAAAATAATGTACACCTTATTACAAAAACAGGAAAACACTTTGTTTGGTCTTCCTTTAAGCAAAGAAAAACAAAATATAATAAATTTCATATTCTCAAAAATAAAAGAAGAATATAAAAAACTGCATAATAAAGATCCAAATAGAACATATATGCAAAAAACAACAGTGGAAATAATAAAACAAGCAAATCTGAATATTCCTGTTGTATGGTATCTATATGGAAAAATATGCATATGTTTATACGCAGAAGATAAAGAATATGAATTTAAGAATTTTAAAGAAATGAAAGAAATAGAAAAAATAATAAAAAATAATATTAAAGAATATGATTTTGAAAGTACAAGAAAAATGAAAGAAAAACAATATAAAGAAAATTCCATTTATCAGATTAAAGAAATTTTAAATTCAAAATTATTGGAAAATAGAAATATTCAAAAAGATTTTATGGAATTTTATAAAGAGATAATTCAAAATGGATTGGATGGAGAAACAGCAGATATATTAAACGAATTCTCATCATTAATTTATGAAAATCAAGATTTATCTCATTTATTTAATGAAATTTGGAGATTTATAGCTTTAAAAATAGCTTCAAAAGATTTGGAAAAATATTATTCTATAGAACTGTTAAACTATTTATTTGAAGATAGAGTAAAAGAACAGGAAAATATTATTAGTGATATTTTTAGAGAGATATTTGAAAAAATCGAATACCCAGAAACAGATAAAAAACTTATAGATCTTCAAGAAAAAACAAGTAAGAAGGCTGAATAAGTTTTATTTTAGTATCAAATAAAATAAAATCTTGAATATTTTGAGTAATTAAATAATCTGAACCAGTTTTCTCAGCTAAAATAACATGTAATGCATCTTTCCAATTATTAAACTTTTTTGCTTTTATCATATCTTGGTCTGAATATTTAATATAAATCATATTGTTTGATAAAAACTTCTCAAGATTCTGAAATTCTTCACAATTATAAAATTTAAGTTCCTCCAAAACCCAATTAGAAACAACTAATTTATATTGTCCTTTAAGTACAGAATTAAAAACAATCAAAGCTTCTTTACCCACATCACGACCGCGTTCTGTTTTCCTTTTATAAAAATAATCTAAGTAAATACAAGTATCACAATATATTTTTTCCAAATTATCACCTAATCGCATACATAATAAATTCAAAACTTTATAAACAATTACAAAGAGTACATTTCCGGCTTTATCGTCGTTAAATGTTTTATTTCTTAACTTTCAGCCCTTTTTTTATCATCACATAAAAGCGCAATTAAAGTTATTATATTTTCAACAAGGCGCAAAGGAGTGAATTATTTTGAGAGATAAAACATATATTTTTATTTTTTGCCTGTGTTATAAATACGATTTTTCTTTTTCATAAAAAACTATTTTTAGAAACAATTATAAATTTTCTTGCTGAATATTTTAAATTGGGTGATAACATGTTTGGAATATTCAATAAAAATCCTACATCAGATCTTAAAAATAAAGAAGAAGATGAATTATATAGGCAAATTAGATTTGAAAAATTTAAAAAAGAAACTGAAGCAGGTATTCTTCCTAGGATATGCGTTGAAATTTTCGGAACTAAAAAAAAGAGAATGCGTGATTTTGAAGAGAAATACAGAGAACTTACAGACAATGAAATTGATGAAACAATCGAACATATTGAAAACAAACTAAGAATTCTTAACAAAGAACCGCGGTTTTATTATAAGATCCATAAAGTAATTGAAATACATCCCACATCTATTATTTTCGGAAGATATAACCTTCATCATAACACACAAACAATTTTGGAAAACATGGAAGATTTATGTGATTCCCCAAATCCTCTTTCTTATGGTAGTATTAAAGTATTTTTTCATATTGCTGCTAATCTAGCACCAATACCTGCATTAGTTGATCCATTCCCTATTTCTAGGAGAAGTATGAAAATTACTCCTCTTTTACATCGCCGGGCAGATGGAAGAATCAATAAGGTTGTTTTTCATAAGTTAAAACCACTTGGTTTTTCATACCCCTTTGGCTCATCTATTGATCCAAAAAACTTTAGTTATTATATGGGACTTTTAAGAATATTTAATTGGATAATGAAAGATGAAGACTTTGGTGGAATACCTGTGATTGTTCCTGAAGAAGGTATTAAAATGGAAACAGAAATTGAACTTGAAAAACAATCACTAATAAAATTCACTGCACAAATAAGAAAGGTACTTAAGAATCCAAAAGTAATGTATCCTCTACATTTTAATACCACTCCACGCGAGAGAATTGAATTTATAGGCGCATTTCCTTTACTTGGTGATGATTGTAAACTTTAAACATATTAAAAACAAGTTTAAAATTCCCTGTCTGAATATAAATTAAATAACTTAGGAAAGATTTGTGTGTTCTAAAAGTTTTAGAAATAATTGGAAAATAATTATTGAACAACATTCTCAAAACTCTCCAAAACATAAATCTTTTCACAAAAGAAAGGGGATTGGGGCACTGATATTATGTTGGGGTACTCAAACTTATTTCCCTATTGATAGGGAAAGATTTATAAAATGTTTCCTCCCTAAATATGTTTATGGAAAATGATCGTATCAAGCAATATATAATGGATTTTCAAGGGAAAGATTTTTCTTCGATTATATCTAGAAATATTGAGATCAAACCTTCAAACAAAATACATACTATTATTGGGCCGAGAAGAACAGGTAAAACATACTTAATGTACAAACTGATAAATGATTTAAAAGTTTCTGATATAAATCGAAATCAGATGGTATATCTTAACTTTGAAAATCCTCTTTTTTACGATTTAAATTTTAAACAAATAAGAGAAATAATTGAATTACATTGGTCTTTGTTTCCTGAAACAACAAATAAAAAACTGCATATATTTATTGATGAACCGCAAGTGATAAAAAATTGGGAAGTAGCAATACGAGAAATTTATGATAATTTTAATTGCCACATTTTTATTACTGGGTCTTCATCAAAATTATTGAGTAAAGAAATTGCAACTTCTCTTAGGGGAAGAGCAATAACCACTCATTTATTGCCCTTATCCTTCAAAGAATTCCTAAAATTTAGAAAATTTGAGAGTAATGTAAATAAATTGAATACAAAAGAGAAAGCAATTTTATCAAACCTTTTTGATGAATATCTAAAGTTTGGGGGATATCCTGAAATATCACTCGAACAAAACGAAACTGAAAAACTCAAAATATTAAAAAATTATTTTGATTTAGTTATATATAAAGATTTAATTGAAAGATACAAAATAACAAATACAAAGTTGATAAAATGGTTTATTGATTATCTAATAAGTTCTCTAACTAAAGAAACTAGTATAAATAATGTTTATAATACTCTTAAGTCAAAACAAATTAAAATTAGTAAAAATACACTTTATGATTACTTCAGTATGCTTGAAGATTCTTTTTTCATTTTCCCAGTAAGAAGATTTGATTATTCAATAAAAAATGAAAACCTATCAATTCCTAAAATATATCTTAATGATCATGGATTTTTGAATTTATTTAGTATTGAAGAGTTCGGAAAAAGAATAGAAAATATTGTTTATCTCGAACTGCTTAGAAAACAGCATATAAATCCCATTCAAAAAATAAATTATTGGAAATCAGCAGATAATAAAGAAGTTGATTTTATTGTTGGAGAAGGTAAAAACATAAAACAAGCAATTCAAGTATGTTATGATATAAACGATGAGAGAACAAAACAGAGGGAAATAACTTCATTAGTTCGTTGTTTAGAATATTTCAAATTAAAAGAGGGTTTGATAATAACAAGAAATACAAAATCTGAAGAAAAAGTGGATGGAAAAAAAATAAGAATAATACCAATTATTGAATGGCTTTTAATTAAGTAAAGATCTCCTGGAAAATTAATTATAATTGGATTAAATTAATATAAAAATACCCCATTTAAGATAGTTATCTTACAAAAATATAAAAAATGTAAGATAACTTTTCTCTTCGTAAAAGTTAGGTACACATTTTCTTTAAAAATGTAAGATAACTTTAAAAAGACATGCACGTATATACTATATATGAGAATCACAAAAAAAATAATAAAAGGTAAAATGTATTATTATTTGGAAAAAACTATTAGAATAGAAAAACCAAAAACATATTCTATTTATTTAGGAACTAAAATTCCGGAAGAAAGAACAGAATATGAAAAAAAACTAATCAATAAAATATATTTAGATTTAATTGGAAAAAAAGAAAATTTATATTTAACTAAACAAGAATTAATTGACACCGAAATTTTATTTAAACGATATTTAAAAAGAACTTCTAAATTGACAAAAACACAAAAAAATGAAAAAGAAGAAATAGATACAATAAATTTTGTTTATACCACTTTAAGCACAGAAGGAGTCCCAATAACAAGACAAGATGCAAAATTGGCATATAAAATATCTGAAAAAAAAGTAAAAAATATCAGAGATGAAAATTTAAAAGTTTCTTTAGATATGATAAAAGGTTTAAGAAAAATAAAAGAAAGTAAAAAAGGAATATCAAAAAATTTAATTTTAGAATTGCATTCAATAATCATGGGAGAATACAAAGACAAATTTCCAGGAATCCTAAGAAAAAAACAAATTTATATTTATTTAAGAGATTCAGAAAGATTTGAAGAAATAAGATATAGACCTCCAGAACCTAAAAAAATAATAAAGTTATTAGATGAGTTAATAATATGGTATAACTCAAATGTAGATAAATTAAATTCAATAGAATTTGCAGCAATACTTCATCTTAAATTTTATAAAATTCATCCATTTACAGATGGGAATAAAAGAATTTCACGTCTGTTGTTAAATAAAGCTTTAATTGATAATAATAAAGAGATTTTAAATATTTCAAAAAACAAAGAAAAATATTTTGACTCATTAATCAATTGTGTTGAAAATAATGATGAAAAACCATTTATTAGATTCTTATTAAGCGAATTTAAAGAAGCATGTAAATCATTTATTCCTTAGTACTTGGAAAATTGATAACAGATAAAATAAAATTATATTAATAATCCCACTTCATCTTTAATCATATACTCCGCTAGATCAAAGTATATTATAGATGGAAAATCTGTAAACGCTTGCAACTCTACAACTTTAGGATTCGTTAGTTTTTTATCAAACATTATGTCTACTCCCACAAATTTTAATCCAATAGCGTTAGCAGTTTCTAACGTTATTTTTTTTATTAAAAACTGGGTATGTTCAGATAAAGTTGTATAGGGGTGGTGTATTACTTTTCCACCCTGTGAAAAATTTGTTATTTCTTTAACCGGTTCATTTAATCTAATAAAAAAATGTGGGGCCTTATTTCCAATTGAATACGCACGTACATCAAATTTATTATTATATATTTTTGGAGTTAAAATTTCCAATTCTACAATTACATCCTGTTCAAGAAGTTGATATATTAAACTTTTTTGTCCGGTTATATCAGTAAAAGGCCATAAACCATTCAATTTATAATTAATCAACTTACCTTTTTCAACTTTATAATTAGTAACCCATTTTTTACGATGCATTACTGTAATCCCCTTTCCCTCAGCACCATATCTACATTTTATAAAAATCGCCCTTGTATTACTTACTCTATCTATAAGATCCTGTATAGAATAATATTCTAACGTTTCTGTTGTGGGAATATTATAATCTCTAAGAATTTCAACTGTTTTAAGTTTATCTCTATCAATTGCTGCTTTTTCAGGTTCAATAATAAAATTTAATCTTTTAGCTCCAAATTTATCCTCTAATTCTGTTTTTATATTAATAAAAAAATCTCTAAATAAAGTATATGAAGATTTAGAAGTTCCGTAGAGTTTTGTATCCTTCGGAGTTTCACAATTGTTATTCCAAAAAGTAAATGGGAAAAAAAACATTACATTTATTTTATCTGTTTTAAAATCAGAAACCGTGTCTAGTTCATGATAATCTGCAGTTTTAACATCAATTCCCATATTTTGTGCAAAAGTAATAACTCTTTTCCTATTCCTATCTGAATAGGTCGTATCTCCTTTTCCAAGAACTAATAAACTTTTCATATCCATACCTTTTACTCTAATTTACTGACTTCTGTTGATTCCGGTTTAAATTTATCCCATTCATAATTAGAAGGATTGATAACTGCTTTTTCTATAGCCTTTTCTAATTCGTCATTTTGTTTAAAATTAGAAGTAATTTTCTTTATAATTGGTAATATCTGAAAATCATAAAGTTTACTTGAAGTAATTGGGACTAATCCAGGATATCCATATATACTTATATGTACTCTGTCTTCTTCAATATAAAATGTATTAACATAATCTGTGGGTTTAATAGTTTCAATAGGATTAGGAAAATCTACTGAAAGATCAAGAATTATTAAATTTGATTTTGAATTAACTATATCCTCCCTGGTAACTAGATACTCTTGATTTATTCTTTGTTCTTCAGGCCAACAAATTGCATTTATTAATAAATCTGCATCTTTTAACCACATATTTAATCTTGAAAGTTCTTCCCTCCTCATGATCTTATAATTTATTCCTAATTTGGAACATGCGGTTATTGCTCCTGTTCCTACATTTCCATATCCTAAAATTACTGCTTTCATATCTTCTGGCATTTTTTTAAAATGTCTCATAGCATAATAAACTCCAATTTCTCCTGTAATATGTGTTTGATCAACTAATCTTTTTCCCCTTAAATCCCTAATTTCTTCCATTGCTAAACCAATTAAATTATGTTTTCCTAAATAATAAATTCTTTCTTTATTTTGATCGATATGTAACATACAAAATAATAAGGAATTATTCATAAATGAAAATTCTTCTGGGGAAGGAGCTTTAAGTTTAACAATTAATCCATCTTCTGCATTAGCATACAAATCTATAGTTTCATGAATTATTTTTGCTCCTGCTTTTTCATATTCTCCATCAGTAATTTCTATTCCCTTACCTGCATTAGATTGTACAAACACTTCATTACCTTCGTCAACTAAAACTTTAACCGAAGGAGGAAGTACTAATACTCTTTTTTCACCCGGGTATGATTCTGTGGGAATAATAATTTTTTTCTTATTGTTTAAACTCATAAAAAAACTCTCTCATATTTACTATATTTTTTTTAAATTTTATTCTAAATATAATTTAATATAAAGTAATATTTTTAAAGTGTGTTGTTAATATAGTGTGTATATGGTAAAATGTTTAAAAATTCCTTTAAAGAGCGCAGAACAAATAAGAAATAAATTAGATAAATACATTACTTATGATTATGCGCCTGAAAAGGGAAGAAAATACATTTATTTTGCGCTTAATGAAATCCCAAATGAATTACCAAAAGAAATTAAAATTGTAGATAAACAACTTAAAAAAAGAATTCAAAAACCTAAAAATATAAAGGAAATTTTAAGCAAGATAATGAATGAAAAAGAATTAGATGAATTAGTCTCATCTTTTGAAGTTTTGAATGATATAGCAATTATTGAAATTCCAAATCAATTAAATAAATATGAAAAACAAATTGCAGAAGCAGTAAGAAAAATGCACGGAAATATAAAAACAGTATTAAAAAAAGAAACAGGCATGGAAGGAGAATTTAGAATAAGAAATGTATCTGTTATTTTAGGAGAAAATAAAACTATAACAACATACAAAGAAAACGGCTGTATATTCAAATTAGATATTGCAAAAATGTTTTATTCTACTAAATTATCAACAGATAGAAAACGTATTACACAATTAGTAAAAGAAAATACAAAAACAGAAAACAAAACAAAAAAAGAAAAAAAGACAAAAAAAGGAAATGAAAAAAGCGACAAAAACATAGAAAATAAACAGGAAAATATCTTAGTGCCTTTTGCAGGTTATGGCCCTTTTGCTATTACAATTGCAAAATATAATCCAAATTGTGATATAGTAGGAATTGAATTAAATTCAGATGCGGTAGAATATTTTAAGGAAAATATAAAATTAAATAAATTAAATAATTGTAAAGCTTTGTTAGGAGATGCATCAAAAATAGTAGAAGAATATCCAGAATATAAACAATGGGCAGATAGAATAGTTATGCCCATACCTAAAAATGCTTTAGATTTTCTACCAGATGTTTTAAAATGCGCTAAAAAAGATACTATACTACATATTTACGCATTTGATGAAAAAGAGCATCCTTTTGAAAGAAAAATAAAAATAATTGAAACTATAGCTAAAAAACAAGGATTTAATATAAAACTATTAAATAAAAAAATAGTAAGGCCTTATGCGCCAAATGTATTTCAAATATGTTTAGATATTCAATTACATTAAAGAACATAAATTTATAAGGATTTAATAGGTAAATATAATATGCAAAAAGAGTTAAAAATAAAAGAACAAAAAAAGAATCAACATATTAAATTACAAAATATTATACCAAATAAAATCGAGAATCTATTACATAAACCTATAGAAAACTTAACAAAAACAGAATTTAATCAAATAATAGAATCAATTGATTTTTCAAAAATAACACTAAAAATATCTGAAAAATTAAAAGATATCGCTTTAAAAAAACCAGAATTTTTTAATCCAGAACATATTGAACTTTTTTTATTTTACTTTGATAAAAATGAAGATATTCTAAAAGACTTAGATAAAAATGAAAAAATTAGTAAAATAGCAGATAATTTTGAAGGGATAATAACTCATATAATTTTAAACAATAAAAACACAATAAAAGGCATTCCAAATATTATTGACAGAATAGAAAATTCAAATAATAAAATATATTTAACTTCAATAATAAAAAATATTGCTGAGGAAAATCCTAATTTACTTTCAATTGAAAATATATTAAAAATCTCAAATCTATTTAAAATCTCTTTTAAAAAAGAACAATCAATTAATGATTCTATATATACCGGAACTTTAAAATCAATTATAAAACACTGTTCAGAAGTACATGAACAATATATACAAATATGGAAAGACCTGCTTATTTTTGAATTAGAAGCAACAGAAAAAAATACAAAAAATATTCTAAAAGAGCTCTTAGTCATCGCAAAAAAAGATCCAGAAATATTTAATGGAGAAGATATACTTAGAATATATTCTTTAAGTGGAAGAGATTTTTATCCTAAAAATAAAGATGAAAGATTAATAAATTTAATAACTGAATTTTTTGAAACAATAATCAATACTAAAGGAATGAATGAGATATGGGAAAGATTATTTGAAGATCTAAATTATTTAAATGTAGAAATCTTTAAAAGTTCAGAAGTATTTAAAAAATATATATTAAACAACCTTTTTCCATTTAGGACATTAAGCAATGTAAAATTTGAACATATTAGTGATATATACAGACTAATTGAATTAAGTAAAAGACCAAATGGAGATGGAATAGTTTCTACTCTTTCAGTAGAAAATAATATTTCTTTTTTTGGAAGGTATTCTATTAATACTTTAGAATATTTATATAATAATTTTGGAAAAAAACCTTCAAAAAACCAAAAAACAGCATTATGGATTTTTCCAAAAGAAGATGATAATCATGCTTTTTATTATGATAATAAATTTATTGATGAGATCATAAAAAATAATTACCACATCTCAATAATTGAAGTAGGTAATGAAAGAGAATTTAAGGGTTGGAGTTTGCTTATGGAAAGAAAAAATGGTAAAAAATTTGATGTGTTAGTATTAAGCGGGCATGGAACAATTGAA
>JBAZFO010000035.1 GCA_041653315.1 Candidatus Micrarchaeia archaeon
ATAGGAACTATCCAACCAATAAGGAAATTTATACCATTTGTAAAGACAAAAGCAATGAATATAAAACAAAAATTACGTTTCATACAGACGCAGTTCAAACATTTGGTAAAATTGAAATAAATTCTTCAATGGCAGATATGATCTCTATTTCTGCACATAAATTTTATGGGCCAAAAGGAATTGGATTATTATACAAAAAATCAGATATTAATATTAAACCAATAATTCACGGACATCAAGAAAAAGGTATGCGTGGGGGAACATATGATACTGCTTCTATAATTGGAATGGCAGAAGCTGCTTTAATAGCTGAAAAAACAAGAGAAAAAACAAATAAAAAATTAAATAATTTAACTGAAAAATTAATTAAAGGAGTTTTAGAAATAGAAAATACTTGGATAAATGGAATAGGAAAAGGCGCAGGAGAAAACAAATTACCTGGATTAATTAATTTTGGTTTCTTGTTAATCGAAGGAGAATCTATTCTTATGCATTTAGATAATAAAGGAATAATGTGTTCAACAGGTTCTGCATGTTCATCAGACTCATTACAAGCATCACATGTTTTACTTTCATTAGGTTTAAAACCTGAAGAAGCGCATGGTTCATTGCGCATAAGTTTAGGAAAAGAAAACACAGAAGAAGATATTGAATATTTTTTAAAAGTTTTACCTGAAATAATTGAAAAATTAAGAAGAATGTCGCCTTTTAAAAACAAGGCGCAATTGCAAAATTATAAAGGAAATTCATTATGTCATTAGGTAATAAAAATTATCCCCCAATAATTTGATCTCCTTTATTAAATGGTTGAAAATTTCCCATTCTTGTTTTAACAACCAATTTCCAATTATTTAGTTCCATATTCATTATCAATATCTTCTCATTTGGTACCTCGGCTTTAACTTGTTCTAAAGTCATAGTTCGACCAAAATAAAACATCTTAGAATAATTTTTCGGACTCCCAAATAAATATTCTCCATCTTCATCTACTATTTCTTTGCGATCAAAAAATCTAAAACCATACACTGTAAATGGAACTTTTATTTTAGTTGGATCTCTTTCTTTAACTTCCCGGATTTCTTTTTCTGGAAAAAAAGACCCGGGTTCAAAAAATTCCACGTAATGTCTCATTATTATAATGCCTTTAGTTGATTTTCCTTTTCCTTCAAAGGGCTTTCCTGCTGGAGTATGATCACTTTCACTCCCCTCCCCACATAATCCTAATTTTACCATTTAAACACCTCATTAATTGTGTTAAAATATATATCTTTTCGTATTTAAAAATGTTTCGATTAGAATTTTAAAATATGTTTGATATATATTCAAAATGCTACGATTGAACGTAACATTTATGTTTTATTTGTTATTAAATATAAGTGAATAAAATGGAAAAATATAATAAAAAAGTAATGGATCACTTCTTGAATCCGCGCAATATGGGAAAAATGGAAAACCCAACCCTTACTGGACAAGCAGGAAACGCAGTATGTGGAGATGTTTTATTTTTGTATCTTAAAATAGAAAAAAACAAAGAAGGAAAAGACATAATTAAAGATGTTAAATTTGAAACATTTGGATGCGCAGCTGCAATAGCAACTTCTTCAGCGCTTACTGAAATTATAAAAGGAAAAACAATTGAAGAAGCGCAGAAAGTTTCAAATAAAGATGTTGAAGAATATTTAGGCCAATTACCTTTAATTAAAAAACACTGCTCAAACTTAGCAGAAGATGCTTTAAAAGATGCTTTGAAAAAATTAACAAAATAAAAAAATCAATAATATTCTATTTCTTGTATTTTAATTCCCAAATAAATCTTCTTATATATTTATCAATTTCTCCTTGTAATTTATATACTAAAGTTCCTATTAAATAATCTCTTATAATCCCATTTATTTCATCTATTTGTCTGTTAATTTTTGTTTCTGGTTTATCTTTAAAATCTTTAATACAAATTTCAAATTTACATTTTTCTGATCCTAAGGTAGAGTATTTTAGTTTTGCTTTTGGCTCAAAATCAAAATTAATTTCTAATATCTTATCTTGGTATGGTTTTGGTCTATAAAATACTAAAGTACATTGTCCGGGAGTATTTTGTATTTGAGTTTTATCAATTTTAGTAGAAATTATTATGCTATCTTTTGAAAACCTTATATCTGTAGTTTCATTTTCATTTAGTTTTAATCCTGTGTGTTTTCCAGTTAATCTATCACTAAGATTCTTTAATTGGGTATTTACTGGATCTAATAAATCTGTTTCTAACCTTTCTTGAGTTGCTCTTTTAATAGGAGAAATAGGTTTTAATATCTCCACTCCTGATTTATCTGGGTTTTCTAATAATCTTTTCATCATTGCTTCTCTTCTAGCGATTAAATCATTCTGCATTGAACTATCTTTTTCATAATACACATTAGGTTCTCTAAAAATCATAATAAATTTAGGAGTTTTCTCTGTTTAAAAAACTTGTGTCTTTACATAGAATTAAAAATGATTTTATCTTATTATATAATTAATTTATAAAGAGGCGATTATGATGGTGAGTGTAGATAAAAATAAGTGTATTGGATGTGGCGCATGTGCAGCAATATGCTCAGCAGTATTTGAATTAACTTCAGAAGGAAAAGCAAGAATTATAGATAGTTATGCTGGTGGAAATGAAGAATGTATTGACCAAGCAGTTAGTATTTGCCCAGTTCAAGCAATAAAAAAATTCTAAATTATTAAAAAATGTATTAAAAAGTCCTGGTTTAACAGGACCATAATTTTTGCTTTAATTTTTCTTCTTAGCGTCTTTCTTCAGCTAACACCCCACGCGGAAGGTCGTAGATGCCGAGATCGACACTGCCGTAGCCGCAGAGCCTACGAACAAGCGCGCTTACTGCTGAATTCCTATTAAAACGATATAAATATCTTTTTGGTCCTTTTTCTCCTTCTTTTTCTGAGGTTGGTATTCCAGTTCTAATATCTGTTGGATACCAGCCATCCTCAACTGGAAGACCATGGAACCAAATTTTATCTAAATTTGAAAAATCATATTCAAGTGTGTAAACATCTCCGTTTCTAACAATTGAATAATCTTCTCCTGGAATTAAACCATCTCTTAAAACAAGAATATTACCAGATAAATCTCTTATTTCTTTTGGGACTTCTATTCTTCTTATTTGGCCATTATCATATTCTCTTGTTATTATATCTCCAAATGGCTTTCCTGGTTCTGGATGACCAAATTGATTTGAAAAAAAGTCAGAAATATTAAATTCTCTTTGAAGAACATCACAATTTTCGCTTCTTTTTCCATCATCTGTTACTATTAATCTATCTGCTATTGGTTTATGGCTTATGACAGATAAAGGATTTTCATCTTTATTTCTTCCTTTATTTGCTTCTGCAATTAAGTTATGTGCAGTATACCAATCTGCATTTTCTGAAAGACAAATAAGTTTTACTTCTCTGCCTAATTCAGGCATTTCTATCATCTTTTTATTTTTTATTTCTGGAACTAAAAAAATTTGTTTCATTATTACACCCCCTAACTATGTTATTTATTATGTTTATTTGGGTTTAAAAAGGTTTTGGTTTGTTAAAAATTAGTCTAATCACAAGAATTGGGTTTTATATTATAATACTGGCAAATCCATTCTTTTAAGGCGCTTTTTTCTAAATAACCTGTATAAAAATATATATTATTTCCTTTATGAAGCGCAAAAGCAGGAACACCTTGTATTTTATTTGTGTCTTTATATTCTTCTTGTATTTTCATTACTTCTGGATTTGTATGGCGCTCTGTTAAATTAATATATTTAATAATTAAGTCCTCTTCTAAAAAATCAGATTCTAACTCATTAACAATTAAAGTCATTGGTGGGCAAAACTCTTCACAACCATCTGCATACAAATACTCTAATTCTAATTGCTCTTTATTAAAATTTTGCTCTTGAATTGGTGTTTCTGTTACACCTTGCATAACACATCCAAACAATAGAATAAAAACCAAACATCCAAAAAATAATTTCATAATCATTATTATCCCTTTTAGTATTTCTTAAATATATTTTTTAAATTTTTGCTTAGAAACACCCATTACCTATTATTAAATTTGATTAATGAATGCACCTCATATTTATCCAATTTTTTTCTTGCTTCTAACCCAGTTAATTCAACTAAAAATCCAACACCAACAACATTAGCTCCATGTTTTTCAATAGCTTTTACTGCTGCTTCTGTTGTAACCCCTCCTGCTAAAACATCATCAAAGAAAATTACTCTTTCTCCTTTTTTAATTGCATTTTTAGGCATTTCTAAAGCATTAACTTTATAATCTAAACCAAATTCCTTGCTTAAATTCATTTTAGATTTACCTTTTCTTCTTAAAGGTACAAATGCAACACCTAATGAAATAGCTAAAGATGAACCAAAAATAAATCCTCTAGGTTCAACTGCAACAACTGCTTCTATATTCTTATTTTTATAATATTCTTTTAGTAAATTAATAGTTTTATTAAAAGACTCTGAATCTGTTAATAATGGAGTTACATCTCTATAAGTAATCCCTTTTTTCGGAAAATCAGAAATAGTTTTAATTTTTCGTTTAAGTTCTAATATTTGATCTTGTTCCATACTTGCCCCCCCACCTAAATATTAGGTATTAAATAGTATATGAAAGCTATTAAAAATGCATCGAAATTATTTTATTTTCGAAATAAGAAAAGGAATAATATTTGTTCTTTCTTTTAATTCATATTTTGTTTTTAAAATAGGAATAGTTGTTTTTAATATTAATTTTAAATCAATCGGAGTCCCAGAAATAATATAATCAATCTTTTCTTTTTGATTTATTTTTTTGATAATTTCACCTAATTCCTTTATTTGTTTATCAGAATAACCCATTGCTGGGAGAATTTTTCCATCTAAATGCTGATATTTTTCAAAAGTCTTTTCTATATCTCCAAAAAGATAATTTTTAACATTTAGTATTTTTGGTTCATAATTTATTGCTTCTTTATATCCAGCACCGTAAACCATTCCTCCATGTGTCAAAGTAGGTCCATCTTCTATTATTAATATCTTTTTTCCTTTTATTTTATCGGCATTTTCTAAAGTTATTATAGAATCAGCATGAATTATTTTTGCTTTTGAATTCATATTTTTTGCATTTAATACAATCGTATCTATATCCCTTTTATTTGCACTATTCTCTTTATTTATTATTATTGCATCTGCAATTCTAAAATTAACTTCTCCTGGATAAAACTTTTTTTCATGATTTGGCCTTAAAGCATCTGCTACAACAAATAATAAATTTGGTTTATAAAAAGGAGTATCATTATTTCCACCATCCCATAAAATTATATCTGCTTCATTTTCAGCTTGTCTTAAAATTCTTTCATAATCCACACCTGCATACAAAATAAATCCATTTTTTATATGTAATTCATATTCTTCTCTTTCTTCTATAGTTGTCTTATATCTTTTAAGATCTTCTATTTTTGTGAATCTTTGGATTATTTGCTTTGATAAATCTCCATAAGGCATTGGATGTCTTATTATAACTACTTTTTTTCCGCTTTGTTTTAATAAATTAGCTATATATCTAGTTGTTTGGCTTTTTCCACAGCCTGTTCTAACTGCACAAACAGCAATTACTGGTTTATTAGATTTTAACATTGTTTTTTCTGGAGATAAAATAACAAAATCAGCACCTGCTGAGTTTACTTTTGCACTTAAATTCATAACAATATCATAAGACAAATCACTATAACTTAAAATACACTCATCAATTTTATGCTTTTTAATCAAATTCTCTAACTCTTCTTCTGGATAAATAGGTATCCCATTTGGATATAATTTTCCACTTAGAATTTTTGGGTATTTTCTATCATCAATACCTGGTATTTGCGTTGCTGTAAAACAAACAACTTCATATTCATTATTATCTCTATATAATGTATTAAAATTATGGAAATCTCGGCCTGCTGCCCCTATAATAATTATTTTCTTTTTCATAAATAAGGATAAATCAATAAAGTATAAAAATATGTCTTTTATCAAAAGGTTTTTAAAGGTAACACCACATAACACAATGTAAGGTGATGTTACATGGTAAATTTAAACCTAAGGGGAATTGATGAATATACTAATCGAGTGCTTAATGTGATTAAATCAAAATACGGCTTAACACATAAAGGCGAGGCATTAAACAAATTAGCACAAGAAATTGGGGATAAATATATTGAAGAAGAAATAAAAGAAGAATTTGTAAAAAAAATAACAAAAACAATTAATGAACATGAACAAAAATATCCAAAAAGAAGAATGAGTTTAGAAGAATTAGATAAACTTTGCGGAATAAGTGATTAAATGGCTTTTGAATTTGATCTTTCAGAAGAATTAAAAGAAATATTATATGTATTAAATAACCGAGATAAAAAACTTGCTGAAAGAATAAATAAAAAAATTAAAGAAATTATAAATTGCGATTTAAATTCAGTAAACCATTATCAAAATTTAAAATATGAGTTTAAAGATAGAAAAAGAGTACATATTGGACATTTTGTTTTAACTTTTAAAATATATAAAGAAAAAAATTTTATTTTATTTATTAATTTTTCACATCATGATGAAATATATATACTAAAGTAATTTCAAATCTCTTGTAAATTCATCTATTTCATTTTCATACCAGGGGCCGATTGCAAAACATGTTTTTGTACCTGGCGTAATTTGAGTTAAACCTGCATCTCTAATTAAAGCTACGGGTATTTTTTTATCCTTTATTCTCTGAAATAAATCCATTAATTCTTTTTCTCCTTCTACTTTAACAACTACTTTCTTTTCTCCTTCCATCTCCCATTTATCAATAATTTGGGGAGTATTTTGTTTAACATTTCTATATCCTGCCACCGAGGCATGAGCTACTTGACCAGCTAACTTACCTTTGCCTAATTTGATGTCATTTCTAATAACAATTACCTGTTTTATTGAAAAATTACTATTATTTTTAAAAAATACCATAATTAATCTACAATATTAAGATTAATAAATACTTTGACTTTCATAAGCAATAATAGTGGAAGTTTTCGTTTAATAACGTAGAATAAGATTTATAAATATAGTTATTGTAGTTCTTAATGGTGACCAATAATATGGCAAAAGCAAAAACTATGGAAAAAATTGGAGGCTACCTCTTTATTCTAGGTGTACTCATTGCAGTAATACTTGGAATATTTGGTGCTGACCCAACACTACTAGCTTTATTAGTAGTATTTGGAATTATCGTAGGTATCCTAAACGTTGGTGATAAAGAAGTTATAAACTTCTTAATTGCAGCAATAGCTTTAGGACTTGCAGGATCTGCTTTAGGTGGATTAGCTCCATTATTAGCAGGCTTCGAAACAATGCTTCTTGGTGCATTCAGTGCATTAATGATGTTTGTAGGAGGAGCGGTAGTAATACCTGCATTAAAAGTTATCTATGATATAGCTTCCGACAAATAAATTAATATCTATTAGGGAATTTTTCCCTTTTTTTTCTTTTGTTTTTTTTATTTTACTCTTTCTATTTGTGTGGGTTCGTTTTTTGATTTATCTCTTTCTAATTTATAAAGCGCGTTGAAATCGTGATTTAAAAGAGACTCATCATGAGTAATTACAAAAGTTTGCTCTACTATCTCTGGAATTTTCTCCTGTAATGTTTCTGAAAGCATTTTAACTGCCTGCACATCTAAATTATGTGTTGGTTCATCTAATATTAACCAGCTTAAATTAGGAGTTAAAACCATTGCAAACGCTATTCTCAAAGTTAAACTTAAACAAGCTTTTTCACCGCCAGAAGCAGTAGCATCTAAATCATGCCATTCATTATTTCTATATAATTGAGTTATATAATCTTTTTCTTGCGGATCTAATCTAACTTTTTCATAATCACCATATGGGTAGATAATGGGCCAAATTTCCATCATTGCAGTATTTATGGCTTCAATAAGGCCTTTTCTAACTTCTGTTTGAGTTTCTATTATACAATTTTTATAAATTGAATACTGCTCTTCTTTTTTAGCAAAATATTCAATATCACTTTTTAATTTATTTATTTTTTCTATCTCTTTTTTATTTAAATCAACTATCTCATTTTTATTCTTTAATTCATTATCTATTGTTTTAATTTCATATTCTAATTTATTAAATTCAATATTTTTTTCTTGTATTTCTTTATTTAACTTATTGAATAAATCTTCATTATATTCAATTTGTTTTAATTTTAATCTTTTTTGCTCTAATTCTTCTTCAATTTCTATCTTTTCTTTTGACTTTTTTGTATATTCTTCTAAAAATCTAATTTCATCCTTTAATTTATCTTTTAACTCTCTTTTTTCTTTAATTTCTAAATCTAATTTAGTTTTTTCTTCTGCTATTTTAATACCTTCTTCTTCTAATTTATTTAATTGTGTTTTTAATTCAGAAGTATCTTTTACTTCCTTTAATAATTCTTCTAATTTTTCTTTTTGTTTTTCAAATTGTTTTTTGTTTTTTTCTTGTTTTTCTTTTTCTGCTTTTATTTCTTGTTTTTCTTTTTCTGCTTTTGTTTCATTTTCTCCTATTTCTTCTTTCTCTCTTTTTTTCTCATTTATTAATTCAAGTCTGTGCTCTTCTGACAATTGAGAATCACAAATCGGGCATTTAGATAATTCTTTATTATCCAATTCTTTAATTGCTTTTTCAAGGTCTTTTTTTCTTAATTCTATTTTGGAAATATGTTTTTTTATATTTTCTAATTTTTCTTCTATAAGTATAAAATTTTTTTCGATTTCTTCACCATTTATATTCTCTAGTTCAGCTCTTAATTCTAATATTTGTTTATCTATTTTTTGTATTCTTTCAATATCTGATGAAATCTTGGATTTTTTAGAAATAAGTTCATTATTTTGTTTTAATAAAATATTTATTTTATCTTCTAAAGCACCTATTTTTAGATTATCTAATTCTTTCCTCTTTTCTTCTAAATTCAGTTCTTTATATTTATCTAAATTATCTAAATCAATAATTAATCTTTTTTGTATTTCTTCTTTTCTTAACATTAATTCTTTTAATTCCTGATAATCTTTTTTTTGTTTTTCAAGATCTGTAACTTTTTGCTTAATTTCATCAAATTCTTTTTTCTTTTGGCTGTATTTTCTTAAACTTTCTTGTTTTTTATTATTTAATTCTTGTATCTCCTCTTCTATTTGTTTTATTTTTTCATTCAATTCGTTTTCTTTTTGGAAATTTATGTTTTCTTTTAAAAAAGAGCTTAGATCTTTAATTTTATTTATGATTTTAGTTACATTTATTCTCGCAGTTTCAAATTTATCCAAACCTAATAAATTATCAATCTCCTCTTTTCTTTTTCCTGCCCTTAAAGAAAAAAAGTAATCTATATTATTTTGTTCTGAATAAATTATTTTATTAAACAATTCATAATCTACATTAAGGATTTTTTCGATTTCTGTAGTTACTGCTTTGGGACTTTTTTGAATCATCTGTCCTTCTTTATATAATACTGCATCACTCCCATTTTTTGATAAAGTCCGTTCTATTTCATATTTAATATCTTCGTGAATAAATTTGATTATTATTTTTGATTGGTTTTCGCCATATTTTAAAATATTTTCTAATTTAATTGAACCTCTTTTTAGACTAGGACAAGTTCCATATAAACCAAAAGAAATAGCATCTAATACACTGCTTTTACCAGAACCCATAATTCCAATTAAAACATTAGTTCCTTTAGAAAATTCTAATAATGTTTCTTTATGTGATTTCCAATTAAATAAATGTATAGAAGTAATCATAATATAAATTTATAACAAAACACTTTAAACTATTGTCTATCCATTGAAATTACATCTATTTCACTAACGCCTTCGACTGCTTTTATTCTTTCTTCTACTTCATCAAACCCTTCATCTTTATCATCAACAAAAATTTGGGCTTTAATTATTTTAATTCCAAATCCTATATCTTCTAACTCTGCTGTATTAACTCTGCAAACTTTTTTTATTTTTTCAATCAATTCTTCCAAATTATCTTGCTCTTCAGAAGAAATTTTAACATTTACTGCTACATCTGCCATTTAAAAACCCCCTTATGGTCCTTCAGTTCTGCATTTTTTGCAGATATATTGAACTCCAAGTTCTCTACAATGATGACATCTAACTATCATTTCACCACATTCTACACATGGAAATTCAGCGAATTTTCCAGCAACTTTTCCGCATCCATCACATTTTTTCATAAAATCACCTAATCTCAAATAATCGCTAAAATAAGCAATAATATTTAAAGAGAAACCTCTTTAAAATACTTACTATTGCCCCCATAGTATAACCTGGATAGAATAGGACCTTGCGGAGGTCATGATCGGGGTTCAAATGATTTTGTTGAAAAAAAATATTTTCAGCAAAACTGAAAATCCCCGTGGGGGCGTATGGCGTATCTGCCGGGAATCGAACCCGGTTCTCAAGCTTTTTCCAAAAATTATTTTTTAGTATTTAAATGCTCATACCAACCCAAATTTTTAAATTTTCTTTTTGGGGTAAAGACCTTTTTCTTTTTAAAGAAAAAGGGATTTATGTGCGCCTGCCGGGAATCGAACCCGGTTCTCAAGCTTTTTCCAAAAATTATTTTTTAGTATTTAAATGCTCATACCAACCCAAATTTTTAAATTTTCTTTTTGGGGTAAAGACCTTTTTCTTTTTAAAGAAAAAGGGATTTATGGGAAGCTCGTATCCTACCGGTAGACTACAAGCGCTTAATATTTTGAACCTAAATAACAAGCTATTCCGCCAATTATTAAGGATGAAGCAAAGTATATTATGATTTCTTGAACTAAAATATTAAACAAAAATATAAATGATAAGGTAAAAACTATCAAAACACTTGAAAAAACCCCTATTAAACATCCACTGCATGAACAACAAATAGCAGATTTCTTCTTTTGTTTAGCTAAAATTCTTGAAGCTATTAAAGCAAAGATTAATACAAAAATTAAATTAAAATATAAAATCTCTGAAATAAATAAGTAAAATAAAAGCGAAAATATAAATGCTAAGATAGCACAGCTAAAAACTAAAATAAATTTATGTGGTTTAGAAAATTCTTCTGGTGCATTAATTTCAATTTTCTTTTTCTTATTTTTAATTACCATATTCTATTTTAGATATACAATAATATTTAAATTCTTGCCCTCTTTACAATAGATTAATGGAAATAAAAATAAATATAAAAAAATCTCTGAATGATAATGCATCAGAATGTTATGATAAAAGCAAAGCTATTAAAAAAAAGATTGAAAGACTTGAAAAAGAAATTGAAAAAACTAAAGAACTACTTAAAAAAGAGGACGAAAAACCAAAAATAAGCAAAAAAACAAGAGTTAAACGAGAAAAAGAATGGTATGAAAAATTTCATTGGTTTTTTACATCTGATAATAAATTGGTAATTGCAGGAAAAGATGCAAAACAAAATGATATTTTATATTCTCAATATTTAGAAGATAACGACTTATTTTTTCATGCGGATATACAAGGCGCCCCAGCAACAATCTTAAAAAATGGTTTAAATGCGTCAGAAGAAGAGAAAAAAGAAACTGCACAGTTTGCTGCTTCATATTCAAGTGCATGGAAAACAGGATATTCATCAATAGATGTTTATGCGCTTAAAAAAGAACAAGTTGGAAAACACGCACAAGGAGGATTTGTTGGAAAGGGAGGATTCACTTTAACTGGAGAAAGAGAATGGTTTAGAAATACTGCTCTTGGATTAACCATATTTATTGAAGAAGATAAAAATAAAATAGAAATTGTTAAAGTTAAACCTGGAGAAGATAAAAAAGCAGGAAAAAAGCGCGTATTTATAAAACCAGGAAGTAAAGAAAAAGGCGAAAGCGCTAAACTAATTACTAAAAACTTAGGCGCCGAAATAGATGAAATTCTTC
>JBAZFO010000036.1 GCA_041653315.1 Candidatus Micrarchaeia archaeon
TATCAGAAAGAAGTCATTATGCAGTTTGTGAATATTTAAAATACAAACATAAGGAAATAGGAGAAGATATTTTACAAACTTTTGAAGTTTATAGAAAACTAAGGCATGCAATATCTTATGGTTTAGATACTGAAATAACAGAAAAAGATTCTTTTCCAGCAATTCAATTTGCAGAAGAAATATTAAGAAAAGTTAAAAAAATTCTTAAGAAATAATTAGGTTTTATTTATGGATGAATTTGAAATTTTAAATAAACAAGAAAAAGCTAGAACAGGCATACTTAGTTTAAAACACGAAAAAATAGAGACCCCTGCTTTTGCGCCAGTAGCAACAAGAGCAACTGTAAAAACAATGACTAACGAAGATTTATTAGAAATGGGTTCTCAAATCTTAATGTGTAATACGTATCATTTATATCTAAAACCAGGATCAAAATTAATAAGTGAGTTTAATGGTTTACATGGTTTTATGAATTGGAAAAAACCAATAATGACAGATTCTGGAGGATTTCAAGCCTTCTCATTAGGTTTAGGCGCTGAATTAGGTGCTTCAAAATTTGAATATACAACTAAAGAAAAAGAAGATTCAAAACAAATAAGAAATGTTATGGCAAAAGTAAATGAAGAAGGAGTTGAATTTCAATCTATTTATAATGGAGATAAACATTTTTTTACTCCTGAAAAATCTATTCAAATACAAAAAGATTTAGGTGCAGATATGATTTTTGCTTTTGATGAATGTTCTCCTCCATCAGCAGATTATGAATATACAAAAAAAAGTATGGAAAGAACACATAGATGGTTAATAAAATGCTTACAAGAACATAAAAAATTAGAAAGTGATCAATTATTATTTGGGATTATACAAGGAGGAAAATATAAAGATTTAAGAGAAGAAAGCGCTAAATTTGTAAATGAGAATTGTGATGCAATAGGAATTGGAGGTTCATTTGGAAGACAGCAAATGAATGAAGTTTTAGAATGGATTTATCCTTTTTTAGATGAAAATAAACCAAGACATTTATTAGGTATAGGAACTATTGAAGATATTTTTGAAGGCGTTAAAAGAGGAATAGATTTATTTGATTGTGTTGGACCTCAAATGATTGCAAGAACGGGTTATATTTATATTTCACCAGATAGTGGAAAAACAAATAAAAATAAAGAAGAGGGGGAGAAAGGAAGTAGAGAAAATAAATTTAGATATAGAGTAACAAATGCAAAGTATGAAGATGATAATATACCTTTAGACCCTAATTGCGATTGTAAAATGTGTAAAATGTATTCGCGCGCTTATTTACATCATTTATTTGATGTAGATGAATACTCAGCAAAGCGCATTGCAACTTATCACAATTTATATTTTATTTTAAATTTAATGAAACAAATCCGCGCGTCAATTAATGAAAATGCTTTTGATGTTCTTTATAATAAATGGATGAAATAGTTAAATTTATAAATATGTATATACAAAATATGTAATATGAAAGATGTAATACTAACTGCAAGAGTTAATAGCGCAATTTTAGAAGAATGCAAAGAATTAGATATAAATATTTCTGAAACAGTAAGAGCAGCTTTAATTGAAAAACTTGAAAAAGAAAAACAAGAAAGATTTAAACAAATGTTGGAAAAGGCTTCACCTTCTGCTAAAAAATTGTCCACAAAAGAGATAATTAAAGAAATTAGAAAAACAAGAGAGCAGAGGTAAGAGTATGTATATATATGATTCAAGTGCATTTTATGAACTAATAAAAACAAAAGATTTAAATACTGAGAATTTCATATTAGACTTAACATTTTATGAAGTAGGTAATATATTATGGAAATATTGCACTTTATTAAAAAAGAAAACGGAGTTTTGTAAAAAAGATCTTGAAAATATTTGTAATATTCTTGAAAATTGGGAAAGAGTTATAAGGATTTATCCATTAGATACCCAATATATTTTAGAAATTGCAATAAAAAATAAATTAACATTTTATGATGCAGCATATATATATCTAGCAAAAAAATATTCCACAGGATTATTAACTTGCGATAAAAAATTATATGTTGCAAGTAAAAAAGAAAAAATAAAATCGGTTTTAATAGAACCAAAAAATTAGAGGTGAGTTAAATGGCAGAAAAAAATATAATTGTATATTCAACAAATGCATGTCCTTATTGTGTAATGTTAAAAAGTTATTTAAAACAAAAAGGCATTAAGTTTAAAGAGATAAATGTTGGTGAAGATGAAAAAGCAGCAATGGAAATGATCCGCGCAACTGGACAGCAAGGAGTTCCACAAATAAAAATTGATGGAAAATGGATTGTTGGATTTAATAAGCCAAAAATAGATGAGGCTTTAAAAGATTAAATTAATCTTAAATTTAATTTTCTTTTTTAATTATATTTTTTATTGTGAATTTTCAAAAAATTCATTTCTTTCTTCAAGTATTTCTTTTATTTCCTCTGCGCTATAACCTATTTCAAAATCATCTATTGGTTTTATTAAATAAAAGCCAATAGGTAAAGTAGTCTGTGAAAATTCATTTCCAAAATTTATATAAATCCTGCAATTTTCTTTTTTTGCTTTTTTTAGAAGTTCTTCTAATTCTTCAATTGAATACATTTTTTCATCAATTAATACTGCAATTTTAAGCTTTTCAAATTTAGATGCTATCCCAAAAAGATTTGCATTTTCAATAACAGTTGAATCTACGATTCTATTTGGAAAATTATGTTTTTCATCTTGTTTTCTAATAAAAGTTTTCCAATTTTCAAATTTATAATTAATCATTTATTCACCTTATGTTATTATTAGTGTTTTTTAGTTTATAATACTTTTGTTTGAATCTCAAGTATTTTTAAATTTATATTGCATCAATTTTTTCTAAAAATTGTTCTAATTTTGTATCTGCTTCTTCCCAGAATTTAATATTTAAAATAGCGCCTAAGCGCTTTCTTTTTTCTAAATCAAAATCAATTGCCTGCGCTGTTAATTCACCTTTTAATTTTTCAGCCAATTCATCACCGCGCCTGTCAAAATCAGTTAAAATAAAAACTTTTTGAACATTTTTTTCTTTTAATTTTTCAACTATACGCTTATAATCACCTTGTAGTGTATTAACTTTTATTAATCCTATTTTATTAAGTGCAATTTTATCTTTTTTACCTTCAACAATTATTTCTCCGTCCTGCAATTCTAAAAAGATATTATCCAATTCTTTTTTAAGGCGCTTTTTTGTTTCAAAAGATAAATGTGACATGAAGAAATTTAGTATGAAATATTTATAAATATTTTCATATTAAAATATGAATATAATAATATTAGAATCTGATTAAAAAGGTGAAGTAAATGAGTATGGTCCATGAAATTTATGATAGAGGACAAATAGTTATCCCAAAATATATTAGAGAGTTATTAGGTTGGAAAAAAGGAACAAAATTAAATTTTAAAATTGAAGATGAAAAAGTTATTTTGGAAAATACAGAAAATAAAACAGATCAATTTATGGAAGAATGGGATGAATTAAAAATCGAATTAAATATAGGTGCAAGTAAATTAGATGATTATTTTAAAAACGAAAAAAAATATAGAAAAAAGTATTTACAAAAAGATATTAGAGGTAAGTAAAATGTTTATAGATTCAAATGTATTTATTTATTCTTTAATTGATTCAAGGAAACAAGGTCAGGATTCAAGAAAATTTATAAAAAGAATAGTTTCTGGTGAACAAAAAGCAGTAACTTCAATTGCAGTTATAGATGAAACAGTTTTTGCTATTTATTCAATGAAAAATTATGATTTAAAATTAGCTGAAAAAACATGGAAAAAATTAAATGAAATTCCAAATTTAGAAATATTAAATTTAACAAAAGAGGTATCTTCAATAGTTCCAATTTTTATAAAACAAGGGTTAGATCCAACTGATGCAGTTCATGCAGCAACGATGAAAATTAATAATATTAAAATCATTTGTTCATATGATAAACATTTTGATGAGATAAAAGAAATTAAAAGACAAGAACCAAGATAATTTTAAATTGTTTTTCAGAGGTTTGAACGAAACCTTTAAAAAGAGATACACTCAATAAATAGTTACTTATTTTTCCCGAAAGGGACATCAGCGCGCTCAAAAGAAGCGTTGCGATGCATAAATTTCTAAAATTGAGCGTCAGCATTGGTTGGCGTGATGACTTTTGGTATCCAAACGATTGTATGGAGCCTTATATTCGCGCTTCCGGATTTATTCGGAAGTTTACTGCGATCATGCGTATGAAGAGGTAGTTTTTTAGTGAGTATACCAACTTGGGTATGTTATTATATACCTTACAGTGGATGGCTTGGCTCAAGTAGAGGGAGCGTGGCAAGCTGCGAAAAGCTCAGGGTAGAAGCAGGCATTCTTTGATCCTGAGATTCTCCTTATACTCGGCGAATTGAAACATCTTAGTAGCCGAAGGAAGAGAAAGCAATAGCGATCTGGTTAGTAAAGGCGATTGAAAGCCAGTTAGAGCGTCCTGAATCTATTGCAGTAATGTAATAGAGATGTGGGAATCCAACTATCCTTTTGTGGAGCTGAATGTGTTGGAAAAGCACAGCCAAAGAGGGTGATAGCCCCGTAAATTAAAGCAAAAGGAAGGGAAGTGAAGAGTAGCGTCTGCAGAAACGTAGGTGTGAATATGGGAGGATCAACTCCTAACTCTAAACATAACTTGAGACCGATAGCGAAGTAGTAGCGTGAGCAAAAGCTGAAAAGGACCCTGAAAAGGGAGTTAAAAGAACCTGAAACTGTAAGGTTACATTTTGGTGCAGCATGAAAGGAATGATCTTTCCTGAAGCAATTGTCAGTAATGTCAAAAGCGAAGGAAAAGCTACCAGTGTTGCATCGTCCTTCTCGAAGCAAGGGCCAAGGAGTTTATGGTAGTGGCAAGACGAGAGTCGAAGGGAAACCAATAATCTGTAGCTGCCTTGTGCAGTGAGAGATATCCTGTGAAAGTGGGATCAGTCACTATTATAAGACCCGAAGCGAGTGCGATCTATGCGTGGGCAAGGTGAAGTCGTCTTGACGGACGGTGGAGGCCTTCAACCGGTGATAGTCTATCCTTCTCGGGTGATCCATGTATAGGGGTGAAAGTCCAGTCGAGCCTCGCGATAGCGGGTTCCTTCCGAAGTGTGTCTTAGCACAGCCCTGTCTGAGGTTGATGCCGGGGTAGAGCACTGATTAAGAGTCATGGGGGAGAAATCCTTCACCTTTTTGTCAAACTCCGAATCCGGTTTCACTGTAGAAGACAGGAGTGGGGTTCAGTCGGGTAAGCCGATTGGCCATTATGGGAATGACCAGGACTAGGGTTAAGGTCCTTAAATTCTGGCTAAGTGTTAATCTAAAGAAAGTTCCTCTCAAAAACAGTCGGAACGTAGGCTTAGAAGCAGCCATCGTTTAACCAACGCGTAATAGCGGACCGACCGAGAGGGCAGCTTTTTAAAATGTCCGGGGCTATAGCCAGGTACCGATACCTTAGGGTACATAGTAATCCTATGTAATCCGGTAGGAAGGCGAACTGATTAGGTAGAAACAAGGCTGAGAAGTCTTGCGGACTGATTAGTTATGAATATCTTGGTGTTAGTAACAGCATACCCAGGTAAGAATCCTGGGCGCCGAATAGCACTCGGGTTCCTTGTCAACGATTGTCAGACAAGGGTAAGCCGATCCTAAATTTGAGGCTAATCACCTTCAAATGAAAGGGAAACAGGTTAATATTCCTGTGCCATGTGGATAGATGCGGTAACGCTAGTTATATTCTTGACGCTTTGGGGTAGGCCACACTGGAGAGATCCAGACTAAGAAATGTAAGGCTATCGAGACTTGTTATGAGGAGAAGTAGCCTAAAATTTCGAATGGAGAAATCGTGGTTAAGCCCTGGGGTCCATGAAAAGAGAATATATCCAATTCCATGTGATCGTACCTAGAACCAGTACAGGCACTTTCTTTACTCGCAGGCTCGCAAGAACCTGCACTAAGAAATGCTGCTGATAGGTGCTGCTGGCGGAAAAAGCCAAGGCGTGTCAGGGTAACCGAAGCAAGGGAAGTCGGCAAGTTAGTGTCGTACCTTTGGTATAAGGCATGCCTGCTGTTTTTAACGGAACGGCAGGTCTCAGTAACAAGGGGGGAGCGACTGTTTATCAAAAACACAGGTCACTGCAAATCCGTAAGGACTAGTATAGTGGCTGACGTCTGCTCACTGCTGGTAAGTTAAACTCGGGTTCAACTGAGCAAAGCTCCAGTAAAGAGCGGGCCTAACTCTGAGGCTCTTAAGGTAGCGTAAACAGAATTATATCTATAACAATCCGGAATTCTACTCTTTAAATATCTTTTTAAATTAAAAAGTATAAAAGATATTTATGAAAAGTATTATTCCTTTTGAACCAGTCATTGGATATTTCAAAGATATTCCTATAAATCCACAAACAATGTATTTTGCAGGTGCTATGAGAGATGGCAGTTTACCAAAACCATATATGGGACATTATGAAATAACCATAAGTCAAAAGTATATCAATTGGTTAAACAAAATAATTATTCCAATATTTATTGAATCCTTTAAGATCCGTAAACAAAAAATACGGATCAAGCAGGACAACAATACTCCAAGAATTGTGATTTATTCAAAGGAATTTTATTTTAAATTAAAGAACTTTTTAGACCATAATCTTGAAGATTGGAAAACACCTGGATTTGTTTTAAATACCACAAAGTTGAAAAAATGGTATGTTTGTGGATTCTTTGATGCAGAAGGAGAAGTTCCACATGTAGAAGAATATCTTTCTGGAAAATATTCAACCAAACCACGGTTAAGAATTAGATTTCATCAATGTAATCATAAAAATCAAATTCCTAATTCTTTATTGGATCTTATATCTTTTTTAAAAATATTAGATATAAATTGTGGCAATATAACAGGTCCTAAAAGAAACAAAAATACGTTTGATTTTGATCTGCCAATAACTGGTACAGAAACAAAAAAATTTTATGAAAAAATTGGAACTTTTCATCCAATGAAAGATAAAAGATTTAAACTTCTTTTTAAGTTATATAATTTATAATTTTTATGATATAATTCTGACGTAATACCTCGCCGCTTAATTGGTGGCTTAAGAGAGAGTTCCTTATTTTTAATTTAAACAGGCGGAAATGTACTCTTTCCCTAGTTTTATAAATGTTATAATGGAAAAACTAAATATGAGTGCAGAATTGTTTTATCTTTTGGGTGCTTTACGAGATGGTTCTTTACCAAAATGTAAAGTTAAAAAAGAGATTACCTTTGCATCAGATATAAATAGAGAATGGCTTGAAATAGTTTCAAATATTGTTTCAAATACTTTCAATATATCTAAATCCAAATGTAAAATCTATAAATTCAAAAGTAATAAAAGTAAACAATTTTGTTATAGATTAAAAGTTTATTCTTCTGACATATATAAAGAACTTTCAAAATATTATGTTCCAGGTAAACAAGTTTTTTGGAAAACTCCAAAAATTGTTAAAGATAGTTCATTAGAACTACAGAAACATTATATTGCAGGTTTTTATGATGCAGAAGGAGGTTGTAGAGATGTTGAAAAATTTAAATTAGGAATTACAAAATCAATGCATTGTTATTGTTCTATAACATGTAAACATTTTGATAAATATAATGAACCATTACAATTTATACAAAAAGTTCTTTTTAAATTTTCAATAAATTTTAAAATGTATAATTCTACAGAACTTGTATTTACTCATAGAAGAAATATTAAAAAGTTTTTTGATATATTACCATTTAAACATCCATATAAAACAGGGAAATTAGAGGAATTATTATTGTTTTATGGAACTCTTTCTGCCAAAGCATGAATGGCGTAACGACTCTCCCACTGTCCCTGCTTTGGGCCTGGTGAACTCACTACGCGGTGAATATGCCGGGGACTCCTAGTGGGAAAAGAAGACCCCGTGGAGCTTTACTACAGTTTGTTGTTGGTATATGTGGATTGTTGCAGAGTGTAAGTGGGAGCCGTTATGTTGCTGGTTTCGGCTAGTAAATAGGCAATAATGTAACACCACTCAATAGTCTGCGTATGTCTAATCTTAATAAGAGACAGCAGCAGATGGGTAGTTCGGCTGGGAGTTTAATGGGCTAGACTAATATAGAAATTAAGCAAGGATTTTTTTTGCATTCCGAAATATTTAGAATTAGAATGACAAACTAAACTTTGAGGTAGAAAATTAATAAGAGAAGCAAATTTAATTATTTCAGATTTTTTTGAAATAATTATACCTTTCTTTGTTTTTCTACAGATAATATCTAATTTATTGAAGCAATTAACTAATTGATTTTTTAAAGAATCATTTAAACAAGCAATTTCAATGACACAAAAATGCGATTTTGTTGAATAAACACAACCATCACAAGAGCAAAATGCACTTAAAAAAGAGCATAAACAATTTTTATTTTCAATTATTTCTTTTGGAATAATTGGAGTAATTGAATTATTTTTTGTTGTAAAACTTTTACAATATTCAAATAAATTTAATGCAACTTTTTTTGAAAAATATCTTATTGATATTGCATTTGAACATTTATTTAATTTTGAATTTTCTAATAGATATATCTTTTTCATAAGTTTAGAAAATAAAATTAACATTCCTGAAATTTTATTTGTAAATTGAATACAATAAGTTTTTTTACTTTTGTCAAAGTAAATTGAACCATCTGAAAGAAGCATTCCAATTAAAAGTGCTTTATTTTTGTTCATAATAAAATTATTTATTTTTTGTTTTTAAATGTATGCAAAGAGTATATTTCCGGCTTAATTTTTATACTAACCCCTTAGACCAGCAAGCGGTACACCCTCGAAAATGTAACAAGGGTGCCCAATGTTCAACTTAGAAGGGTCAGAAATCCTTCGTAAAGGGACAAAGACAAATGTTGGACTGACTGCGTTCCTAACAAAATCGAACGCAGAGACGAAAGTCGGGCTTAACGAACCTTGGAATCCTATTGATGAGGGCCCAAGCTGTCAGACAAGCTACCCCGGGGGTAACCGACTTGTCGCGGGCGAGAGTACCCATCGACCTCGCGGTTTGGTATTTAAGTGAGTCATAGCAATATGTCACTTAACTAAAACATCGCTGTCGGCTTAGGCTATCCTGGAGGTGCATTCGCTTCCAAGGGTTGGGTTGTTCATCCATCAAAAGCCTACATGAGCTGGGTTCACGTAGTCTACGCGAGTCGGGTAAATTTATATATTTTCCTTATAAAAAATAAATATGGAAGAAATAGGAGAAGAACCAAAAATAAAAATAAACTTTAATGAATTTGAATTTCCTAATGATATGAGGGTTATTCTTTCTAAAAGTGAAATTATTACAAAAGGCATAAAAAAAATACAAGGGGTTAGTAGTTATCATTATTTAACTGGAAAAAGAAGTCCACCAATTTCTTTTATTAAAGAGATTGTTGATTCTAATGTATTAAATAATTTATTAATTACTAATAAAGTTAAATTTGGACATGGAGGGAATGCAGCAAATGCTTTATTACCTTCACATTTAAATCCAAAATTAGCATATCTTGTAGGTGCGCTTAGAGATGGGAACATTAATTCTTGTGGTAAATATGAATTAAGTTATATACAAAAAAATATTAAATGGCTTAATTTTATTTCTGAATTAATTGTTCAAGTTTTTAATCCTAGTAATAAACCTAAAATTATTATTAGAGATAAAAACACACCAAAAGTAATAATTAGCAATAAACCAATTTGTGAATTTTTTAAAATTGTTTTTGAAGTTCCAATTGGTAAAAAAGAAGAATGGTCAACACCAAACATTATATTGAAAAGTTCTAAAGAAATTCAAAAGTATTATATTAAAGGTTATTTTGATGCAGATGGCATTTGCGGTAAACATCTTGGATTTTGTCAATTAAATTTTCAATCTTTAAAAGATTTAAAGACAATGTTAAAGAAATTTAATATTAATTGTACAAATACAATATCAGTTCGCAAATTAAAATCTGGAAAAAAGTTTTATTCATTATATATTAAAAAAGAACATTGGAATGATTTTTTTATGAAAATAGGTTCATCTAATTCTTCTAAATTTACTCGATTCGTACAGAATTAATTTCTGTGGCTACGGCCTAAAGTACGTCGCGAGACAGTACGGTAGTATCTACTGGGAGCGTTTCCACTTGAGAGGAAGGTCCAAAAAGTACGAAAGGAACCTTGGGTCGATGCCTCTGGTGTACCAGTTGTGCCAAAGCATTGCTGGGTAGCTACGCATTATAGGATAAGAGCTGAAAGCATCTAAGCTCGAAGTCTATCTCAAGACTAGGTGGAGTAGGCGGTTATAATAGATAACTTTGATAGGATAGGGATGTAAGCACTGAGTTCACACGAGGTGTTCAGTCCACTATTACTAAAGCCGTTTCATATCCAAGTAGGTGTCTCAAAAAAACTACCTCTTTCATTCTTACGCATTTTTTCTTTTTAAAAAAAGATTAGTGGAAACTAGGTTTTTAATAACTTAAAATAAATTCCATTTTTTCTTTATTATCTAATTTTGCAAAACCTAATTTATCAAAATAAACTATCTCTTCTGACTTTAATTCAGTTGCGCTTTTTTCTATTTTTCCTTCAAATTTTTTTCCTTCTGAAGTTAATAAAGCTGCATTAATGGAGTTATTTTTATATATCCAAATAATAGTTGGAATATCAATTGATTTTTTATCTTCTAATTTATTCACTTTTTTATCTAATCTTATATTCATTAAATTTTTCATTCTAATTTCTTTTTCTTTATATTTATCAAAATCTTCTTTTTCAATAAAATATTTTTCCTCTTCAATTTCAAGTTCTTGTGGATTTTTTATAAAATTTAAATGAGTTGCATTGTCTTTTATGTATTTTGTATTTATTTTATATAGGATATTCCAATCTAGATTTGAATCTGTTGGTTTTAATCCTATTTGTATCATATATTCTCTAATTGCTTCTGGTTGGATTCCTCTTCTTTTTAGAGCACCTAATGTAGGTAATTGAATATCGTCCCATCCAGAGATTTCTCCTTTTATTATTGCATTTCTAATATCAGATTTATGTGCAAATTTATCAGATAATTTTAAAATTCCAGATTCTTTAAAATGTGGTTCTTTCCAATTGAAGTATTGATAAATATATTTTTGTTTTATCCCATTTAATTCATGTTCTTTACCTCGTATTACTAAAGTAATACCCATTAAATGATCATCAATTGCGCAAGAAAAATTATATAACGGCCATACTCTGTATTTATTTTTAGTTAATGGGTGTTCTTCATCTATTATTCTAAATGCAGGCCAATCTCTTATTGAAGAATTAGGGTGTTTTATATCAGTTTTTATTCTTAAAACTGCTTCTCCCTCTTTATAGCTTGTTTTCATTTTTTCCCATTCTTTTAAATTGTCTTCAATTGTTCTTTTTCTACATGTACAAGCAATTCCTTTTTCTCTATTTTTTTTCATTTCTTCATGTGGACATATGCAAACATAAGCTTTATCCATTTTAATTAATTGTTCTGCATAATCATAATAAATTTCTAGTCTTTCACTTTGTTTTATAGTCTGTTCTATTTTACATCCCAACCATTTGATGTCTTGAGGGATCTTTTCATATGCTTCTAGAAGTGGTTTTTTTGTTTTTGGGTCTGTATCTTCTAATCTAATATAAAATTTTCCATTGTATGTTTTAGCATATTCATCACATAAAATAATTTGTTTTGCATGACCTAAATGTAAAATTCCTCCAGGATTTGGTGCAATTCTTGTATTTACTTTTTCTCCTTTTTCACCAAAATCTAATTTTGGTAATCCTTCTCTTTCTTTTTTCTCTGTTATATATTCATACTTTTTCATTTCCTTTTCAATTTCTTCT
>JBAZFO010000037.1 GCA_041653315.1 Candidatus Micrarchaeia archaeon
AACAATATATTAGAAAAGGAGATACGGCGTATTATTTTGGAGATTACGATAATGCAATAGATGATTATACTAAAGCAATAGAATTAAACCCAAATCATGCAGTCGCATATAACAACAGAGGAGTTGCAAAAGATGGGTTGGGAGATTATCAAGGCGCAATAAAAGATTATACTAAAGCAATAGAATTAGATCCAAATCATGCAGTCGCATATTATAACAATAGAGAAAATTCAAAATTCAAATTAGGACAATATGAAGAAGCAATAAAAGATTATAATAAAGCAATAGAATTAGATCCAATAGATGGGGATACATATAATAACAGAGGATTTGCTAAATTCAAATTAGGAGATTATGAAGGCGCAATAGAAGATCATACTAAAGCAATGGAATTAGATCCAACTAATAATCTATTCCCTATTTTACTTGAGAGGGTCAAAAAAATTATACCTAGAACTAAGGATTAAATGTTAAATTTTGTTTTTAACATCTTTTTTTAATCCTTATTTTCAATTTTTATTTTTTATTGCTGACTGCGCTGCTGCTAAACGCGCAATAGGAACTCTATAAGGCGAACAGCTTACATAAGTTAATCCTGTTTTATGACAGAAATCAATTGATTCTGGTTCTCCACCTTGTTCACCGCATATACCTATTTTTATATTTGGTCTTGTTTGTCTTCCTAAATCGCAGGTCATTTTAATCAATTTTCCAACCCCTTTTTGATCAATAGTTTCAAAAGGGTCTTTTTCTAAAATTCCTTTTTCTTTATAATCTTTAATAAATTTGCCTGCATCATCTCTTGAATATCCAAAAGTCATTTGAGTTAAATCATTTGTACCAAAAGAAAAGAATTCTGCTGTTTTAGCTATTTCATCAGCAGTTAAAGCAGCCCTGGGAATTTCAATCATTGTTCCTATTTTATATTTTAATTCTTGTTTGCTTTCTAAAATCATTTTATCTGCTGTTTCTTTTATTATTTTTGCTAAATATTCTAATTCCTCTGTTTTTCCAATTAAAGGAACCATAATTTCTGGTTTTGCATCAATACCTTCTTTTCTTGTTTTTAATGCTGCACCTATAATTGCTTGTGTTTGCATAACAGCAATCTCTGGATAAGTAATTGCTAATCTGCATCCTCTATGTCCCAACATTGGATTAAATTCATGCAATTCTTGAATTGTATTTCTTAATTTTTGTTCTTCAATATTCATTTCTTTTGATAATTCTATAATATCTTTATCTTCTCTTGGTAAAAACTCATGTAAAGGAGGATCTAGTAATCTGATAGTAACTTCTAATCCATTCATAACTTTAAATATTTCATAAAAATCTCCTTCCTGCATAGGTCTTATTTTTTGCAATGCTTTTTCTCTTCCTTGTTTTGATTCAGATAAAATCATTTCTCTCACTGCTTTGATTCTTTCTTCATCAAAAAACATATGTTCTGTTCTGCATAATCCAATTCCTTCAGCACCAAATTTTCTTGCTGTTAATGAATCTTTTGGTGTATCTGCATTTGTTCTTACTCCTAATTTTCTTGTTTCATCAGCCCATTTCATTAAAGTTTCAAAATCTCCGCTTAATTCTGGGTCAACTACTCTTATCTTGTCTTTGAAAACTTGTCCTGTTGTTCCATCTAATGTAATAAAATCTCCTTCTTTTATTAAAACACCTTTTTTTGTTGTAAATTGTTTTTTATTTTCATCTACATTAATATCTCCACATCCTGCTATACAGCATTTTCCCATACCTCTTGCTACTACTGCTGCATGTGAAGTCATACCTCCTGTTGAAGTTAATATTCCTTGTGCTGCATTCATACCTTCAATATCTTCAGGAGAGGTTTCTTTTCTAACTAAAATTACTTTTTCTCCATTTTGTTTTTTTTCATAAGCTTCTTCAGCTGAGAATACTGCAATTCCAACTGCTCCACCAGGAGATGCAGGCAATCCTTTTGCAATTTCTTCTGCATCATTTTTAGCAACTTCGTCTAATTGCTTATGCAGTAATTGATCTAATTGTTTTGCATCAATTCTCATTATAGCAGTTTCTTTATCAATTAAATTTTCTTTTTCCATATCAACTGCAATTTTAACTGCTGCTTTTGCTGTTCTTTTTCCAGATCTCGTTTGTAAAAAGAATAACTTACCTTCTTGAATTGTGAATTCAACATCCTGCATATCTTTATAATGTTTTTCTAATTTTTCTACTGTTTCTTTGAATTCATTATAAATATTTAAATTTTGATTTTCTAAATCTGAAATAGGTCTTGGAGTTCTTATACCTGCAACAACATCTTCTCCTTGTGCGTTCATTAGAAATTCACCATATAATTTATTTTCTCCTGTTGCAGGATTTCTTGAAAATGCAACTCCTGTTCCAGAAGTTTCACCCATATTTCCAAAAACCATTGCTTGAATATTTACTGCTGTTCCTTTTAATCCAGTAATTTCATTTAATCTTCTATATGTAATTGCTCTTTCATTATTCCATGAGCCAAAAACAGCATCAATTGCTTTCCATAATTGTTCTTTTGGATCTTGGGGAAAATCATTTCCAGTTTCTTTTTTAATTAGTTCTTTATATTTTCCAACTAATTTTTCTAAGTCATTTTCATCTAAATCTGTATCATATTCTATCCCTTTTTGGTCTTTAATTTCCTGCAATGCTTTTTCAAAAGAAGAATGTTTTACTCCTAAAACAACATCCCCAAACATTTGTAAAAATCTTCTATATGAATCCATTGCAAATCTTTTATTTTTTGTTTTATTTGCTAAACCAAAAACAGTTTTATCATTTAATCCTAAATTTAATACAGTATCCATCATACCTGGCATTGATATTGCAGCACCTGATCTTACTGAAACTAATAATGGGTCATCTGTGCCTAATTTTTTATCCATTTTTTCTTCTAATTCTATAAGATTTTCTTCAACTTGTTTTTTCATTTCTTCTGTGTAAGTTTTGTCATTTTTATAATATTCTTCACATGCTTTTGTTGTAATTGTAAATCCGGGAGGTACATTTACTCCGATGTTTGTCATTTCACTTAAATTAGCGCCTTTTCCACCTAATAAAGATTTCATATCTTTTTTTCCTTCTCCAAAAAAATATACATATTTTTCTACCATATCAATCACCTGAGTATTATATTTATAAGTAGTTCATTTAGTATATTTATTAAATAGTTAATTATTATAAAGGTTGGTAAACGCCGGCGACAGGAATTGAACCTGCGAGTCCAAAGGACACTGGTTTTCGAGACCAGCGCATTACCGCTCTGCCACACCGGCTTTTTTTATTTATTGATTTTGATTATTTATACAATAAAAACATTTATAAACACAAGCAGACATATTAATTAATACAATTTATTATATTTGAGGTGTTAAAATGGGAGAAGATAATCGTGCAGAAAAAAATGTTTTAATTATAACAAGTGTCCTTATTGCAGCAATAGTTTTAGTTGTGGCAGGATTAGTACTTAATGTTCCAGAATTTTTAGGATTTAATTTATTTGAAAATCAAGAAAATGAAGAACCAGTAAAAAATATTGAATCTTATTTAAATCAAAACCAAATTGAAACAACCGAAGAAGTTGAATTAGAGGAAGAACCAGAAGAAGAACCAAAAGAAGAAAAAATAGAAGCATTAGATACTTCAATTTCTATTTTAATAAATGATGGTGATGAAGAAACAGAAAATAGAGAAGTTGAATTATTATTAAAAGCAAAAGAAGTTTATAGATGTAAATTATGGAATGAAAATGAAGATTATTATACTGCAGATTGGTTTGATTTTGAAAAAGAAGAAATGGAAATGAATTGGGAATTAACTTCTGCTGGAGGAACAAAAGAAGTATTTTTTCAATGCAAAGATGAAGAAGATATTTTAACACCAGTTGTTTCAGATAAAATTTTTTATGATAAAGACTATCCTTCTGGAAGTGGAGGACATTCTTCAGGTGGGTCATCAAATAATGATGTTCCAGATTCAGTACCAAAATATCCATATGATTTAGTTTTGAATTTATATGGGGATACAGAAGAATATACAACTATTAGAGAGATAGATATTGAATTTTCAGTTAAAAATGCAGAAATATGCGAAATTTATGAAGAAGAGGGATTTGGAAGAGCAGTTTTATGTGATTCACAAGAAATTGAAGATTTTGTTTTAAGTGAAGGAGACGAATTAAAAACAATTTATTTTAGAGCAAAAAGAATAGGTGGAACTTGGGTAGAAATTTCAAAAAATATTATTTTAATTGAAAATGAACCAGAAAAACCAAAAGTTAATTTACGAATAGATGATAGTCCATATATAACCTTTATATTTGGTACAGAAGAAGAACCAGTTCCAGCTACAATTGATCATTATGAGATTTATAGAAAAACAGGTAATGCACCAGACGAAACAGAACCAAGAAAAAGAACAAATACTGATTCATTTGTAAAAATAGCAGATGTTGATTCAATTTCATATCAAGATACAAATGTAATTGAAGGAGAAAGATATACATATTATATAATTGCAGAAGATATTATTGGAAGAGAAAGCCCAAAATCAAATTATTTAACTCATGATGTTTTAGGAGATGCACCAACAGTTGAAATTGTAAGCCCAATAGATAGAGAAACAAGATATGGGATGACTTTTGTTGCATATAAAATTAATGATGACATTTCAAAAACTTTGGATGTATTAGTTTTTCTAGATGGCGTGAAATATTCACAAGGAGAAAAAAGAGTAGACCCAATGTTAAATTATGTTGCTCTTTTAAATTTAGATCAAGAAGGATCACATACATTGAAAATTAGGGTGACAGATGAAGCAGGACAAAGTACATACAGTGATGAAATTGAATTTAAATGGTATGAAACACAAGAAGATGATGATAATAACGACGATAATGGTGAACCAGCAGAAACAAATGAGGGAGTATCAAGCAGAAGACAAAATACAAATGATCCAAGCCCAGGAGATGTAACTCCAAGCCCAGAGCCAGATAATAAACCAACAGAAACAGTAAAGGAAATGGCTCCAAAAGTTAATGCAGTTTAACAATAAATGAGGTGTGTTAAATGGACCGTATTGAACGTAGATCAATTAAAAAAGCCAAAAAACTCGCTTTAAGAGTTAATGGAGGTAAAGTTGTATTATTTAGGGGAAGAGCATTAAGAAAAATAATAAGTGCAAAAGTATTATTGGAACAGGAAGTAGCAAGATTAGGCAAAGCAGACACTTCATCTAATTTAACAGATATACAAATAGAACTAGGGGAATTAAAAAAAGCAGAAGATAGTTTATTTAAGAAAAAATCATCTGATATGGTTGAAGATAAAAATATGGGTTTACTTTGGTATGGAGTTGACAGAAAGAAAGTAGAGATTATTATTAATAAAATTATAGATGGAAACGTAAGTTATTCTCTTGATGAAGCAAAAAGTGTTTTTATATCTGTTTTATCTATAGAATGGAGATTAGTCTGTGAAAAATATATTAAAGAAGTTAAAGAAGAATCTACGGAATTAACAGTAACACAACTTGAATTAGTTTTAAAAGCAAAAGAAAAATTGATTAAATTATATCCAAGTTTAGAAGGACAAAAAATAATAAAAACAGAAAAAGAGGCACATTCTCTAGGTTTTCTAGTTCATTTTCCCACTATTCTTTTTGGATTAAAAAAAGAGCATTTAAGAAAAAAACATCTAAATACTTGTATTTCAGATGATGCATTATACTGTGAGATATTAAACATTAAAGATAGAATAGTTAATACATATTTTGAATAATATATTTAATCCAAAAAACCTTTATTTTACCTTTTTATTTTTATCTATTCTTAATTAATTGGTGATTTTATGGATTTAAAATTAGTAGAAATAAACACTGGATTTAATATGATAATAGGCCAGGCGCATTTTATTAAGACAATTGAAGATATTTATGAAACAATAATAAACACAGTTCCTAATGCTAAATTTGCAGTAGCTTTTTGTGAAGCATCAGGTCCTTGTTTAATACGCTATGAATCAACAGATAAAGAATTGGAAGAGAAGACTATAGATATTGCGCGTAAGTTATCAGCAGGACACTCATTTGTAATTTTAATGAAAGATATGTATCCTATAAATATTTTAAATCAAATAAAACAAGTTCTAGAAGTATGTAATATATTTTGTGCTACTCAAAACTCAGTACAAGTAATTATAGCAGAAACAGACCAAGGAAGAGGAATTTTAGGAGTAATAGATGGAGATAAATCAAAAGGAATTGAAACAGAAGATGATAAAATACATAGAAAAGAATTTTTAAGAAAAATTGGATATAAATTTTAATCTTTTTTATTTAGTTTTTTATTTATCATTTTTATTACATTTTTATCTTTTTCCCAAAATGAATATTCTCTTAAACTTTCAAATATTCTATTTATCTCTTCATCTTTTTTCTTAGCCAATATAAGTAATTTATTATATAGTTCTTCATTTTCTGGATGTGTTTCTCTTATTTCTAATATACATTCAATTACTTCTGCGCCTTTTTTAATATAGTTTTTCTTTATTCTTGTTCCATTAAATGTACATGCTAATTCAAGTAATTCTATAAATCTTATTTCAAAGCTTTCTAAAGAAAAAGTATTTGAAATATTTAAAATATGAGTAAGAGTTTTGTCAAGCGATTCTTTTTCTCCGCAAAATATTTTTTCAAATTTTATTAATGCATTTTTTGTTTTTATTTTTCCAAAGCAGTCTATAATAATATTCAATTTTGTATTTCGTTTACTAAAAAAATAATTTAAAATAAATCTAATTAATTTATTCTTGATATATATCCCGCAAGAGGAGAGATTATCAATTGAATTTTCAATATCTTTTTTAGTTATTTTTTCAAGGTAGGGAGATAAAACTTCAGTTATTATTCTTTTTTGGGTTTCTGTATCTATTTTTTCATTTGAAAAGATAAGTATATCTTCAAAAATATTTGATCCTTTTTTAAAATGGCCGTCTTCGCCAAGAAATTCTTTAAATTCATTTCCATACACACAATTTACAAACCAATGAAATGTTCGTTTTGCTCCTCTTGGTTTATGAGGTATTTTACCATTTGTGCTATCATTTTTAGGTTCACAATTTGAAAAATTAATATTTGAACTATCCTTCTGAAAGAATATTTGGGGTTTAAATACTTGTTCCATAGTATATTATTTATAACAAAATGTTTTTATTTAGTTCTTAAAACCACAGGAAAAGCTTTAAAAAGAGTTCCTATAAATAGAATAAACAAAACTATTTGTGTTTAAAGTAAACTATAAATAAAAGGTGTCTATTTGGGAAAACGACCAAGAAAATGGAAGAAAAAAGGCAGAATGCGCTGGAAATGGCTACAAAAAAGAAGGCGTAGATTAAAGAAGAAAATGAAGAGAAGAAAAGGAGAATTATAAACTTCTTAAGGCCTAATTTTATAAATTATTCTTTCCTAGTTTTAACTAGGAGGATGATTAAATGGATTATAAAAAACTATTATTATCTGCAATATTTGTGATGTTAATTAGTATAATTATTCATACTGCTGGTTCGTTTATAGATATGGATTATTATACAGATTCAAATAATTTTGGAGTATGGAGCGAAATAATGATGCCTAATACAGGTATGCCTGGAATTGAATTTTATGGAGTATCTTTATTATTTAATTTTGTAATTGGTATAATATTAACTTTAGTTTATATATTAATTGCAAAACCAATTAGACAAAGTTCAATTTTAAAAACAGGTTTATTTTATGGATTTTTATTATTTGTGATAACAGGAATTCCATTTACTTTGAATATATTTCTATTATTTGCAGTTCCTAGTGGATTATTGATAAGCTGGATTATACAAAATTTATTAATTTCAATCATAAGCGGTGTAGGAATAGTATATATAATGAGATATTCATGCAAATTCAATAACGCAGGAGCTTTAAAATAGGAGTTTATTTATGATATCAGAGGATGCAAAACAAGTAATAAGTATGCTTGAAAATAAGAAAACGATTATGGTTGCGCAAATAGCACCAGCAGTAAGAGTTTCAATAGGAGAAGAATTTGGATATAAACAAGGCGCAGAAGTAACAGAGAAATTAATAAGCGCTTTAAAAAAAGCAGGTTTTGATTATGTATTTGATACGAGTTTTGGGGCAGACATAGTTACTTTAGAAGAAGCATATGAATTAGATTTAAGATTAAAAAATAATGGTCCTTTTCCTTTAATGACATCTTGCTGTATTGGGTGGAGAAATCACGGGATGAAATTTTATCCTCAAAAATTAAAAAAACTCTCAACTTGTATGGCACCACAGATAACTTTAGGCGCCCTGATTAATAGTTATTTATTGCAATATTTAAAATTAAAAAATAAAAAAGTAGATAATGATAAACAAGTTGGGGTAGTTTCAATTATGCCTTGTATTTTAAAAAAACAGGAAGCAAAACAAGAAGCAACAATTGGATTGGAAGAAGTAAATTTTGTTTTAACAACAAAAGAATGTGCTGATTTATTAAAATATAAAAAAATAGATTTAAAAAAATGTAAAAAACAGGAATTTGATAAATATTTAGGTCATGCTACACAAGCAGGAAAAAAATTTGGTGCTACAGGAGGAGTTTTAGAAGCAGTGATTAATACATATGCAGTAATGAAAGGGGATAAAACAAGAATAAGTATTGATGATAATGAACCAATAAATGAATATTCAATAAAGATTAATGGTCAAGAACTAAACATTGCAAAAGTTTGGACTTTACCAAATTTGGATAACTTATTAAAAAAAGCTGAAAAGGAGAATAAAATATATCATTTAATTGAAGTTATGGCTTGTCCTTATGGTTGTGTTGGGGGTCCAGGTCAACCCATTCCAATAAGTAATGAAAAAAATAAAAAACGCGCAAATGCATTAAGAAAATATGCTAAAAAAGAGAAAATGAAAACTCCTTATGATAATAAAGATATAAGAAAAATATATAATTTGTATTTAGATAAAATAGGAACAGAAAAGACAAAAGAGCTTTTACATATGGGTTTTATACAGTCCAAAATAAAAAACAATTTAGAAAAAATAAATTCTGTTTAAGAAATCAATTTAATAAGTCAAGGAGAATCAATAATATGTACTGCAGTTTGTCCTGACTATAAAGTGCAATGTATTAATTTTAGGGGTGAATTAGAAGAGAAAATATTTCTAAATAAATGTTATATAATATTGAACGATTGTTGTATTAAATAGAACATTTATCTTTCTGCGTAGCGCACTCTTTTTTCAATAATTTCTGCGCGTGTTATTATTTCTTTATCTCCTATGTTAGAATATTCTTTTACAAATAAAGCGCCTTTTTTATTGCCAAGCGCTTTTTTCATTGTAATTAAATCCATTGCTTTATCCTCTACTTTTTTAGAGAAAAATCCAAGGCCGAAATCAATAACTGCTATTCCTTTTGAAGTTTGTATTAAATTAGCAGGAGTATAATCACCATGAATAATATCTAATGAATGTAATTTTATTAAAATTTCAGCAGATTCTTTAATTTGTTTTTCAGAGATTTTATAATCATAAAGCATTTTTCCATTTATTTTTTTTAAAATTATTTTATACTTAGAAATATTATAAATTATGGGACATAAAATTCCAGTTTCTTTTGCACGTGAAAGTAGTTTAGCTTCTTGTCTAGTTCTTTCTGTTCTTAATTTTTCATCTAATGATTTTTCTCTATATTCTTTTTCAATTCTTTCTTTAACTAATGCATTTAAATCAAAATAATTAATTGGATAAACAATTGCTTCTGCTCCTTTAAACTTCTGCATATTTTTGGCCCCCTAAAATTGACCTAAATAAAAATCCCATTATCATTAACATTATTATAAAAGAAACAGCACTTCCACCACCAATTAAGAATAATATTCCTAAGGAGATTAAAACTATTGTTAGCCATATCCCAATATTATATGATATTACTTTTCCACCATCTAATGGGTGCATTGGGACCATATTAAATGCAGCTAAAAATGCATTTATATATGCAGAAAATAATAAAACATGTAACCAAAATCCAGTTGAAAATAATTCACCTGCCATTAAGCCAAACCCTTCTGTTGCTCCTTCAATTGTTCCTGTTGAAATTAAACTTGTTAATAAAAAGATCCCTATAAATGCAGATATAGATAAAATGATATTAACAATTGCGCCAGCAGAAGCAATATGCCCTCTTTCTTTTTTAGTTAAATATCCCGAAGAAGCAATATAAACTGCACCTGGAGCTGCAAATATAAATCCCGAAAATATACCTAATATAAACATAAATAGTAATCCAAAAGTCCAAGATCTAAATTCAGCATAACATCCATATTTTATTGCAGTAAATTTATGCCCCATTTCATGCAAAACAAACCCAGGCGAAACTGCAAATAAAAAGAGCATAAAATTATATGTAAATTGTTCTGGTGATTGAAAAATTCTTTGAGTTATTACTTCAATTATTCCTGCTTCTGGATTGCTAACAACTCCTGTTGCAAAAGTTAAAGCTAAGGAAATTGCTAAAACAGAAATTATTATTTCTAATATTTCTCTTGAAGTAAAAGTATATTTTTTTTGAACTGGAATATAATCTTCCATTTAATCACCCAAACATATATGAAACAGATTCTTTAAACTTTTCCATTCTTTCTTTATATTCTTTAGTACTGCTTGGTTTTATTTTTTCCATTGCTTTTTCAAAATGTTCTTTTGTTATTTGTTTTTTGTTTTCTCTTATTGCTTCCATTCCTGCTTCTCTACATAAATTTTCTAAATCTGCCCCACTGAAATCTCTTGTTCCTGTTGCTAAAGTATTTATATCAACATCTTTTGCTAAAGGCATTTTTTTAGTATGTACTTTTAATATTTCCAACCTAGTTTTTTCTTCTGGCATAGGGATATCTA
>JBAZFO010000038.1 GCA_041653315.1 Candidatus Micrarchaeia archaeon
TTGGTATTATGAAAGAAGTTATATCTATTTAAAATTAAAAGAAAATAAAAAAGCAATGGAAGATATAGATAAAATACTTAAAGAAGATCCTAATAATTCTATGTTTTTAACAAGAAAAGGAGATACTTATGCATATTTAGGAGAACTTGATAATGCACTTAAATACTATGACAAAGCACTTGAAGTTGATCCATTAAACAAAGAACTTTATGAAAAAAAGGAAAATATTTTTTTAGCTAAAGAGAAAAAAATTGATTTAAAAGATACAAAAGGAAGAACAATGTATGGTTAAAAAAATAAATAAAAAACAAAAATAAATAAAAAAAACAATTTATTAAAAATAAAAAAATATATTTTAAAATTAAAAAAATAAAAAAAAAGAATTATTCTTTTTCTTCTGTTTTATTTTCTTCTGGTTCTTTTTGTGTTTCTGATTTTTTGTTTTCTTTAGGTTTTTCTAATTTAAATGTTTTAGGTTTTGATTCTTCTTGTTCTTCTTTAGTTTTTTCCCTAATCTTTTTGGGCGCTTTTTGTTGTTTAATAAATTTAGGTCTATCTATTTTAATCTCTTCTTTTGGTTTTTCTTCTTTTGGTTTTACTGCTTTTTCTATTTTTTTAAGTGGTGCTTCATCAATTTGTTTTGCTGTTTTTATAATTTCTTCTTCTTTAGCTTTTTCTTCTTCCTCTTTTTGCTCATCTAAATTTCCTATTTCTTTAAATGAAGAATCATTTGAAAAATCTTTTATTGAATATTTAAATTCATCATAAGATTTTATCATTCCTTTTGAAACTAAAAATTCTCTTGCTAATAAATAGAATATCAATGCTAATGACCTTCTTCCTTTATTATTACATGGGACTACCCAATCAATAAATTTTATACTATTATCAACATCTGATAATCCTATTACAGGTATTCCTGCATTTCCTGCTTCTCTTAAAGCTTCTTTTTCTCCTCTTGGATCACATACTAATAATATTTCAGGTTCAAAAAATCCATTTTTTCTTGGGTTAGTTAATGTGCCAGGTATAAATCTTCCTGCAACTAATTTTGTTCCTGTGATTTTACAAAAATTGGCTGCTGCAATTCCAGAATAAGTTCTTGAAGCAACAACTAAAATATCTTCTGCTTCAAATCTACCAAGTTGTTTTGCAGCTAATCTAATTCTTTCATCTATTTTTTTTAAATCTAAAACATATAATCCGTCTTTTCTTTTTCTATATATATATTTATTCATCCCGCCTGATTTAATTTTAGTTCCGATATGCACACCGGCTTCTAAATATTTATCTTGTTTTACAAGTAAACCAGACTCATTTTTTTGGTCATCAAAATCTTTTTCTTCCATTTGTATTACCTCTTCAGTTAGTTTTCATTACGAAAACCCCGTAAATATTATAATGGGGGAGCCGAGATTTGAACTCGGATCACCAGCATTTCAGAACTATAAACTACTAAAAAAATATTAAATCCTTTATATGCTTTTCTTGTTGTTTTTCTTTTTTTTATTTTTTCTTGTTGTTTTTCTTTTCTTTTTTTTCTTGTTTTTTTATTTTTCTTTTTTGTTTTTTTCAATTTTTTCTTGTTTCTTTTTCTTTCTTGTTTTTTTTCTTTTTTTTCTTTCTTTTAGTTAAGCTTTTCTTTCTTTTTCTTTTTAGTTAAGTTTTTTCTTTTTCTTTCTTTTAGTTAAGCTTTTCTTTCTTTTTCTTTTTAGTTAAGTTTTTTCTTTTTCTTTTTTAAAGAAAAAGAAAAAAGTTACCCCAAGCTGGCAGCATACCAGGTTAACCTACTCCCCCAAATTATAAACGCATTTATAATTTTTTATATTTCTTTGCTGTTTCTAAATCAACATGACTTATAAACATTCTTCTACAGCAGTATCTTTTAATACCTAATTCATCAAGCGCTTCTTTGGGAGTTTTTTTCTCTTTTAATTTTTCAATATATTTTAAATACGAATCTCCAATCGGAGCACCGCATGTAAAACATCTTACAGGAAATTCCATATAATATTACACCTCTATCTATATGATTTTTGTTTTCTTGCTCTTGCACTTCTACCACCAAATTTCTTTGGTTCTCTTCTTCTTGCATCTTCAACTACCATAAATCTGTCTCTAGTCATTAATTTATTTTTTAAATCTTCATCATCAGAATATTCAATTAAACCAATTGCAATAGCATTTCTTATTGCTTGTGCTTGACCTATTGAACCTCCTCCATTGACTAAAACTTTTATATCAACTTCAGAACTAACTTTTGATGCAAGCATTAATGGCTCTTTAATAATTTGCCTCATTTGTAATGAACCATAAACATCTAGATTTGTATTATTAACTCTTACAATTCCTTTTCCTTTTCTAATTGAAACTCTTGCAATACTTTCTTTTCTTTTTCCTCTTGCTACTGAAACCTTTGATTTTATTTTTTTACTTTTTACTTTTGTCTTTTTCTCTACCATAAAAATCACCTATTATATCCAAGAGATTCACATAACTTTTTTATAGTTATGAATTTCCTTAATTCATTAGATTTTAATTTATCATAATTTTTATCTGAAATTTTATCTTTATATTTTTCTGGTATTCCAGATACTACTTTTAATCTTTTATATGCTTCTCTTCCTCTTGAAGAAGAATATGGAAGCATCCCTCTAACTACTCTTCTCACTAATAAATGAGATACTCTAGGCCATTGTGGTCTATGATCTGGATTTTGTTTTGGTTTTACGCTCCTTCTTTTGTGATATTTATCTACTGTGTTTTTACTATTTCCACTTATTACAATTTTTTCAGCATTAAGAATTATTACTTCTTCTTTCATTAATAATTGTTTTGCAGTATGAGAAGCAATTTTTCCTAAAATCATATTTTCTGCGTCAATAACTATCATATAATCACCTTAATAATATTAATTCAGTTTTTAATCCTTCTGGGGGAATTTCTGAAATTAAAATTGTTTTTCCTCCTGCTTTTTCTATTTTTTGTTTTGCACTATCTGAAAAACTCAATGCAACAACATTAACTTTATGATTAATTTCTCCACTTCCCAAAACTTTTGCAGGAATAACTGCGGTTTTTCCCTGATCAACATATTTTGAAATTTTCGAGACATTAACACCTTTTCTATTTCTTCTTGAATTTAAAAGTTTATCTTTAACTTCTTTCCATATTTTTTTATTTTTACTAGCTTTATTAGCTGCAGAAATTGCATCTAGTATTTCTTTACTTTCAGGTCCTTTTTTCATTATTAATCACCTTTTTTAATATAAATGCGGGAGACGCGATTTATTCAATTTTCTCTTTTTGGTTGAGATTTTTCTCTTTTATAAAAGAGAAAAAGGTCATTGAACGCGCGCAGGTACTAAACCACACGGCCCTCAACCGTGCGCGATTGACCGGACTCCGCCACCCCCGCTTGAAACAGGTTTTGACGTACTCCCTTATTTTAATTGTTTTTCAAATTCCTTAGCATCTTCTCTAAGGAGTTCAACTGTTTTTAATAACATATCTTTTGGGGGTATTTGAGAAAATGATTCAATCATAAAATTGAAATTACCCTCCTTATCTTCTTCATATGCAGCAATTCCAGCTTGGAATTTTCCATGTTTTTTTCCTTTATCGATTACTGCTTTACCTTCTAATCTCAAATCTTGTCCTTCTCCCAAAGTAAATAAAAGAATATTTGGTTTTGAAGGTTTTATTGTTTTATCAGATGTTTTCAAATCTTCTGCTTTTACTAATTTTGGCCCTTTTTCATCTAAAGTAAAAATAACTTGTTCATCTCCTTTGTATTTTTTTGGAGTATGTAACGGTATTTGACCAATTCTATGTGCAATAAATTCATCAAACATATACGTTGAATTATCATAGATAGTTACTGAATCAATTGCAAATGTTGGAACTTGTCCTAAAATATATCTTCTTAGAACATTTGCAAATCCAATATATGCACCATTTAATGAAAAATTTAAGATTTTTTCATCTTCTTTTTCAATTTTTATTTTAATTACCATTTTTACACCCTCCTACCTCTTCTTCCGCCAGGTCTTTTGGTTGTATCTGTTGGTAATGGAGTAACATCTTCTATTTTTCCAACTTTTATCCCCATTCTTGCTACTGCTCTTACAATTGCCTGTGCTCCTGCACCTGGTGATTTTGCTCCATGTCCACCAGGAGCACGAATTCTTATATGTAATCCATTAATTCCTCTTGCTTTTATAGTATCAATAATTGAAGTAGCTGCCTGCATTGCAGCATATGGTTTTCCTTTATTTCTATCTTGTTTAATTACTACCCCACCAGAACTTTTTGCAATTGTTTCTGAACCTGTTAAATCTGTTACTGTGATTAAAGTATTATTTTTAGAAGAATATATATTTGCTACTGCCCATTTTATTTTTCCGAATTTTTTTACTTTTGTATCTTCTTGAATTGGTTCTTCAATTTTTTTTTCTTCTACAACTTTTTCTTGTTTTTTTTCTTCAACTTGTTTTTTTTCTTCAACTTCTTTTTTTACCATAAATATCACCTATTCTTCTAAATCTTCTTCTTGAGGTTCTTGAGATTTTATTTCTCTTTCATGTTCAATTACTGAATGTTTTTTAACTTCTTCTTTAACTTCTTTTTGAACTCCTGCATCTATATCTATTGTCTTTGAATAAGAAATTACTCCAGCTTCAAGGATAGATGTCATATAACTTGGTTTAGAAATTTTTCTACCATTCACAGATATAAATCCATGTGTTATTAATTGTCTCGCTTGATTTATTGTCCTTGCTAATCCTCTTTTGAATACTTGTGTTTGCAATCTTCTTTCTAAGAAATCTCTTGTTTTTAAATTTAATAAATCATCTATTGAAGCTTCTCCACCAATAATACCTACTCTTTTTAATTTACTAATTAAATCTTTTGATTCATCAATTCCTTCTTCACCTAATGATTGAAAACGTCGTGCTTCTTTTCTAACTTTTCTTAATTCTTCTCCTGCACGCCATAATTCTTTCATATTTTTTAAACCATATTCTCTAATCAATTGTTTTTCATCTTTTATTCTTGATTTATCCCAAAGGATTCTGGGAGAACTATATCTTTTCTTTAATCTTCTTGGGTCACCCATTTATATCACCTTATTTCTTCTTTCCTTTTCCTGCACCGCCACTATCTTTTTTTGGCTGTTCTTTGGATTGTTTAGCTCCTGCTGCTGGAGCCCCCATCTTAGCTCTTACTGCTCTTCTAATAACTCCGACTGCAATTCCTCCTCTTCCTGAACTTCTTGTACTTTGTCCTCTTACTTTTCCTTTTCTTGTTTGATGTCTTGCACCTTTCCAAGATCTTGAAGTTATCTCTTTTTGTACATCTTCTCTTAAACTTAAAACTAAATCATTACTTATTAAATGAACATGTTTTCCAGTAATTGGATCAGATTGTCTATTATACAAATAATGCGGTAAATTATATTTTTGGGGATTTCTAATAATTTGTTCAATTTGATCTAATTGTTGTTCTGTTAAATCACCAACTTGAGTATTCAAATCTACTTTTAATTCATTTGAAATTATCCCAGATAATACACTAGATAAATTCATTCCAACTCCTTGAACATACATTACTGCTTTTTCAAGTTCTAATGCACCATTAACATCTTTTCCACAAATACGAACAATTCCTTTTAGTTCCTTTCCAGAGCTTCCTGCAATATGTCTATGTTGTGGTTTTACTACTTTTTCAGCAGGTGCTTTTTTTGTTTCTGTTTTTTTAGCCATTTTATCACCATATTTTTTAAAACGCCGAAGGAGGGATTTATTCATTCCCCTTTCTTTTTAGGGTGAAGACCTTTTTCTTTTTTAAAGAAAAAGGGATTCAATTGAACCCCCAAGGTCAAAGACCACACGATTACTGTAATTCTGTTCTTTTCTTTGGTTAAGCTTTCTTTTCTTTTTCAAAAGAAAAGAAAGGTTACTCAAGTCGTGCGCGTTACCAGGTTCCGCCACCTCGGCATATTACATATTATTTTTATTTAATATTTTAAAGCAAGTATAAATTAGCATTTCCATTTGCTATGTTCACACATATGCGCAACCCAGGAAAATTGAGTTGCGCTCCGTATTTCAGGAGCTTTAGTATATTAAATTAATATTTTATTTATATAATTCTATTTATAAACGTTTGCTAAATTTTTGATTTAAAAAAAATCAAAAAAAATATTTGTAATTTTATATATTAAAACGAAACCTTTTTAAACACAAAGAATAATATATTTACACTATATTTATATGTGGGAGGTTGTGAAAAATGAATAAAGTATATACTATCTTATTATTAGTATGTTTAGTGACAGCAATAAATGCATTATGCATTGAAAATGATGGATTTATGAATATCTTTTATCAAGGTATTACACTCGGCCATTTAAATGGCGAATTAGGAATGCATACTGACTATTGCTCTGGAAATAACTTAAATGAGTATATTTGTTTTGGTTATAATGCAGAAGAAATTCAAATTGATTGTGAAAGACTTGGAATGTATTGTTCAGAAGGAAAATGTGTATTTGAAGAACCTCCCATTTATCAATGCACAGATTCTGATAATGGAATAGAACCTTTCACATATGGAACAGTATTGGCAATAAATAATGAATTCAAAGGAATGGCACAAGATTTTTGTGTTGATGATAAAATATTACATGAAACTTATTGCAATGGAATTTATAATACTGCAAAAGTAATTGATTGTTCTGATTATGATATGTCTTGTGTAGAAGGCATTTGTATTGAATTAGAAAATATAGAAGAAAATATTTGTACAGATTCAGATGAAGGAATGGATCCATTAAATTATGGGATTATGCAATTAAGCTGGGAAGAATACGATTTTCCAGATCATTGTATTAATGATAATACTTTATTAGAATATTATTGTTTAAATAATGAAGAAGGATCAACTGAAATAATTAATTGTAATGACTATGGAATGATTTGTGTAGATAATGAATGCAAAGAAGAAATTCATGAAGAAAATAATCCTCCTGAATTAATTTATACAGTTATTCAACCAATTCCACCAACACCTGAAGAAGAACCAAAAAATAATCTTGGTTGTTATGTTTTAGTAAATGATACAGATGATGAATTAATTACTGTTAATATTAAATGGTATAGAAATAATACTTACTTACCTGAATTTGATGAAACAAGAGAATGTTTAATTGGAGAAAACTGTCAAGACCATATTGGTGTTGAATTTCCTTCTGGAGAATGTGATAAATGGGAATGTGAAGCAGTTGCTTTTGATGGACAAGATTATTCTGAATTAATTAAATCAGATTTCTGGGGAAATTGGGATGAAACTTGTGAACAAATCCCACATGACTGTATTAGTGAATGTACTTCATTAGAGGAACCAGGATATTATGAATTATGTGAAAATATTGAAGTAGAAAATGTTGAAGAATTAATTAAAACAAGATGCATTAATATTAATGCAGATGACATTCATTTAAATTGCAAAGACTATTCAATTACAAAAATAGGAGAACAAGACTATCATGCAATTTATGCTTTTGATCAAAATAATATTACAATTGAAAATTGTAATTTAGAAAACTGGGAATACGGATTAATGGCATTCACAACAACTGATTCAAAATTCTTAAACAATGAAATTGAAGAAAATACATATGGACTAACCGTTTATGGATATTCTCAAAACAATTTATTTGATTCAAATAATATATTAAATAATAATTTTGGGTTAATGATTCATAAAAATACTTCATATAATAATTATACTAATAATATAATATGTAATAATGAAGAATATGATATTAACGTTGGTACTGAACTTGTTGAGGAGTTAGAAAATTATTTTGATGATAATACTTGTACTAATGTTAATACTTTCATGTATGGACAAGAATATTATTGTGATGACTATTGTGAAACAGGCAATGATGCACCAACAATAGAATTAGAAATTCCAGAAGAGAATGAATTATTTTGTATTAATGATTTATATGAAGAAGAAACAGCAAAAATAATTTTAGGAGTTGAAGATGCTTTCGCAATAGATAAATATTATTTAAGATTAGATGACGTTGGTGTTGGCGAAAGAAAAGATATCAGCCACCCAGCAATTTTATCTTTAGTAGATAAAGACACAGAAATGGTTGTAGAACAAACACAAATCTATCCTGAAAACTTCGGGTATTTAGGTCCAGACGATGAAATAAAAGTCTATGTATATCAAACAGCACCAGGAATTACTATCACTTCTAAATGGGCAGAATTATCTGTTTATCCAAAAAATATGATTTATTATGAATGGAATGGAAATGATATAGATGGAGATGAATTAGAATACACATTACACGTAAATAATATTAATGGAGAAAGAATAAGAGAAACAAATAACGAATTTTATAATTTAAATGTAGATGCATTTGGAAATTATGACTGGTGGGTAATCGCAAACGATGGAATTGATTCAACAGAATCAGAACATTGGAATTTTAAAGTCTCAAAAAATCCACAAGTAATTTCTGTTGACCCTATTAATAATTCAGAAATTAATATTGGAGATTTAATTCATTTTGAATTTGAAAATGTAAATGAATATCACTATGATTGGGAAGATTACGTAGGAGAAGGAGCAATAAAAGACGCTTGGATAAATGAAATCAATGTTAATGTTCCAGCATTATCTCCTGGTGAACATTGGTTAACAATAATATTAAGAAATCAAGACACATGTGAAAAAGTTTTAAGATATAAATATACTATTACAGGTTGTTTAACTGATGACGACTGTAATTCGTATGATGCAAATTATTGTTTAGAAGATTCAATAATGCATGATGAAGGTGTTTGTGTTGATTATGAATGCTCTACTGAAACAACTGAAACACAAAATTGTAATTTATTAGATGAAGATTTTTGTATGTTTGATAATATAGCACACAAAGATTATACTTGTGAATTTACTTCATTTACTGAATGTGTATTACAAGAAATAACAACTATTGAAAATTGTAATGATGGATTATATTGTAATGGACAAGAAACATGTTTAGATGCAGAATGTATTGCAGGTGAAACTGTTGATTGTACTGAAAATAATTTAGAATCAATTGAAACATGTTTAAATGATCCAGATAATGTAGATTATACATGGGATTATTTTGCAGGTTTTGTTTCTGAATGTAATGAAGATACAGATTCATGTACTATTGGTCATTTGGATTTAACACATGAATGTTCAGTTGATGACTGTTCAGCAGAATGTGATGCAGAACACAATTGTGATGATACAATTTGTACTGATTTAAGTGGTTGTGTAGGAAATGATTATTATGAATATTCAGATGTATCTAATACATGTAAAGATGATTGTACATGTACAGATAATGAATGTGGACATCCAGAAATATTTGAAAATGATGATAGATGTAATACTCCACCAACAGTTGAATTAATAAGTCCTGAAAATGAATTAGGAATTTGCGGAAACCCAATTGAATTTATATGGTTTGGAGAAGATAAAGAATCTACAGAATTAGAATATGAAATTCATATTGAAGGACCAAATAAAATAATACAAATAACTAACGAACAAACATTTACTGCAGAATTAGAACAAGGAATATATACTTGGTATGTGATTGTTAATGACGGAAGATTAGGATTTGAATCAGAACATTGGACTTTTGAAGTTTTTGATTCTCCTTATTTAGAATTAATTAGCCCACCAGAATATTCCTTAGTTAATTATGGAGATTTAATTTTCTTTAATGTAGATAATTATGACTATAATGATTTTGCTTGGGATAATCCAGATTTAACAAGAGAGGATTCAAGAATAAATAGAAGAGACTTTGATATAATGGTTCCAGATTATTTAAGCCCAGGTGAACATAATTTAACAATAAGATTAGATAATGGGATTTGTGTAGTAAAAGAAACTTATGTATTTATCATAGGAGATTGTTTAACAAATGAAGACTGTACTTCTTATGATGCAAATTATTGTTTAGAAGATTCAATAATGCATGATGAAGGTGTTTGTGTTGATTATGAATGTTCTATTGAAACAACTGAAACACAAAATTGTAATTTGTTAGATGAAGATTTCTGTATGTTTGATAATATAATGCATAAAGATTATACTTGTGAATTTACTTCATTTACTGAATGTATATTACAAGAAATAACAACTATTGAAAATTGTAATGATGGATTATATT
>JBAZFO010000039.1 GCA_041653315.1 Candidatus Micrarchaeia archaeon
TGCATTCCCTTATCAAAAGTACTTATTATTAATTCTTCTCTTGGCATATTATTTCCATTATTCTCTATTCTAAAGTATAATGTGTTACACCATTTATCACAATCGCACGAACTGGAAGTTGTGCCGTTGTTGGTCCGCCACTTTCTGAGGCAACCCAAAATCCCGATGCTATAGCTCCAGCGAATGCAGCACCATTAGCGGCAGCAGCGAAACTAGTTGAAGCCGATAAAGCCGCCGTCCCCAATCCAAGAGCAGTTCTAAAATCAGCAGCCGCTAAAGCCGAAGCCGTATTATCAGCATTCATTCTTAAAAATGTTATTGCAGAGGGATTTGTTAAAGTGAATATATTACTACCTACAGTTGTAGCTCCGATATTACTTGCCGCTAAAGCTACTCCACTAATCTGATATGTGCCTGTAATATTACAATCTCCATCGTTATAAATATTGCCGCTTATACCATTAAATGAATTATTAGTTGTTCCTCCTTCAGCGCGTCCTGTTATTGCTGAATTGACACCAGCACCATGCGCATAACCATATACTGCACCGCCTTGTGAACTTCCAGTACTTGAACCAATAACTCCATACAATCCTGTTCCAACACCTCCTATAACTGCTCCCCATATTGGATACGTTGTAGAACTATGACTATAAATAGAACCACTAATTACCTCTAATCCAGGAGTAGTAGAATAAACATTAGAACCTATTCTTACTACTGCAGTACTACTCTCAAAGAACTGTATTTCATTTTCAATGGTATTACCTATATCGATATACTTAGTAGAACCAGCCGTTTTAAGTACTGCAGAAGTGCAGGTAAGTACTCCAGCTTTTGTTACTGTAAATGTAGGTGAAAGAGTCGGCCCGCATTGGAATGCAGTTGCCCCAGAAGAAATTATAGTTGAATTACCACCACCAGTAGCAGTTAAAGCTGTGCTTGATATAGTCAATCCAGCTAATTCACCATCCGTACCTGAAACTATAGTTAGCACACCCTTGATATAACAATTACCTTCTAGATATACTCTATCGCCATACAATCCATATCCACTTAAAGGACCCCACGTATCCGAAGTTATCCCTGTTAAGTTGCCAAACCTTGCTTCGACCGTACACCCACTTGCTGGATGAGAAGTCCATGTTACACACTGAGCATAAGGACTATTAGCACCATTTGCACCATCAATAGCCGTCACCTCATAGTATCCTTGTCCAGTTGTACCATAATCAAGAGCAAGTGTACCTTCTGTTATCGTTCCTGTAGCAGTACCAGCATTAGGATCAGCAGAACGGGTAAAAGTATATAATTGCACCATTCTTAGAGGAAGAGTATTACCCCAGTATCTTCTTCTTGAGAAAACTACAGTTCCCCATGCGTCCGCCACTGTAACGGTCGTATTACCTGAACGCGTCATTTGACGCAATCTAATCATATCTCCATCAGCGAAAACATTTCCAGAGAACCCTGCAAATTCTTCAACAGTTAATGTCCCTGTACCACCAGCAACAGGTAAAGGAAAAGGATTCATCAACTTAGCTACAGACTTACAAATTATTTGCCCTCCTGCAAGAGCTTGTTCTAAATCCGCTATAAATGCTTTAGCATGCAACTCATCCGTATATAAATATCTAAAATCAGCATTACCATTAGTAGTTATTCTATATCCTTGACTTTGGAAACTATATACTGCAGACGAGATACCACCTGAATTAGTAATAGCATCATTATCCTCACTTGTCACAGTTAAGGTAGAACAAGTTATATCTTTCTCCGAAGATTCTAACTCTTCTACGGCAGCAACTGTTGCACTATAACTAAATTTAGGGGTATTAGTTTTATGCACTTGATCAGACTTGACAAATAATCCAGGAATAGAATTAATAATTCCATCCTTTGTGCGCATAGATAAACAGTATTCATTATTACCTAAAGTAACAGCTTGAAAACCTACCTTACCAACATCTTCTGGAGTAGAAGTAGTCGGATCTGCTATCTTATCAATAAGACCATTAAGTGTGGATATTATACGGGATAATTCATCGTCTACACCACGATCCGATTGTTTTATATGTGTAAGTTTATTCATTAATCTTCCTCAAAGTCTACACTCGCAAATGATGAAATTGGGAATGTATTATTCTGCATATAGTATGCACGTTTAGCAAGAGTCTTATATTCTTCATATAGATTCTTATGATGTTTAGCAAGCATTAATCTATCAGTTACTTGTAAATCTCCACGTGTAGTATATAGATCGCTGATAATCAAATTTGATAATGCCTCATGAAATTCACTCTGTATCTCTGGAGTAGAACTACTTGCATTAGTTAGTGCATCTGGAACTTTAACAAAATCAAATGTCATATAGGTACCATCATCGTCAAAGTCAGTTAATGCAGTTCCATATTCATCGTAGAAATATATACTGCCATCATCATTGAATGATACTGCATAACATCCTACTGTTTCACCTGCACTATCTACACAACCTATATTAGTATAGAATACTACATTAGTATTAGGTTTCAATGTCAAAGTAGATGTAGTACCATCCTTATAGAAACTCCATGTATAATCACTTGCAGTATCAGTTAATGTCAATGGAGATGCAAGAGTATATCCAGTTACCGATTGACTAGTAAGTAATATAGTACTTGATTCAGTATTAAGTTTAGTCTCACGTACGAACCTTTTCTGAGCATTAGACATCTTCTTGACTATCATTGTATCCGGTATCTTAGGATGATGTAACTTAACCAATTCTACTAATTGAGGAACATTAAGTGAACTGCTTGCTGCAGATACAGTTGGAGTATATCCTAATGATACATAATCAAATCCAACACTCCAATTAATAGTGGTTCCTGCTGCACCTGTTACCTTTACACCTAACGCATCATTAGTATCATCGGCACTAAAAGTAAGTAACCATGCTTCAGTGCCAGTATCCATACTTAAATCACTACTAACAGGATAACCTACCCAAGAAGTAACACCAGCAACATTCTTAATGAGCAGATCAAATTCCCATTCATGCGTAGCAATAGTAGAAGTATTCTGAGCTATCGCCATACCACGTATGCGATAAGAAGCACTCGCAGCAATCAGGAATCTAGTACCATCTGCTTGATATATTTCTTTCTGTACCGCATTAGCAGTAGTTCCAGTCATTGTAACTTGATAAGCCATTGTATCTCCTTATAATGCACTGATAAGAAAATAAAGAATTGCTATTACTCCATCAGTTATTACTACATCCTGTAATCTTTTCCATATAGTAGGTTCTTCGGTAATATAAGTACTCTTGGTAGTATCATACGAAGTATATTCCACATGATTGAATATATCAGTCTTTCGTATAGAACAGAACAATGGATCTGCAAGAATATCGAATATATGTATCTGCTTGAATGTACCAAGAGAATCCTTCTGTTCAACTGAATCTGTGAATACTTCTCCAAACATACTTAACTTAGTCATTATGAAATTTCTCAAACTATCTGCAGTTATTCGTTCTGCTAAAAGTGAATCAATATATTTTTGCCTGTTCTTATCAGGTTTATAAACAGTAACAGGTATATGGACCGTATCCTTCAATGGTATATCCAATGAATGATTAGTTGTATCAATGCTTATTACTTCAGGACTATGACTTATTTTGTATTGGTTATAACTCATACCGGCCCAGAATATTAATACTGCTATGACCAATCCTGCTAATCCTGCATAAAGATATTTCATACATTATCCTTTATCGTAAGAGTAACATTCTCTTTCCTACCTAAAGCATGAATAATTAACGAAGCAATCCTATCATAAGCAAGTCTGGATTCCTCAATCCTACTATCTCCAAACGGATTATGTCTGCATACATTACCAAGTAATATACATCCAGAAGTGTCTGCCTCAGTATTGCCAGGATGTATCCGTATACCGGAGAAATTAGGAACATTCATTACTTCTAACATTAACCTCTTGTACTTAGGAGAATATGTATATTTAACATCATAAGTACCAGCAGGGATACGAGTCTCATCCTTAATCTTAATCTCCCTATACTCATCCTCTAAAGTGAATCCAGCAAACTTACCATCTATAAAGAATATACCAAGTGTATCGTTAGTACCAGAATCAAACCGTATAAGTTTAAGTTCCATTACGGAGTTACCTCATCTTTGCCAAGTTTATTCTCAAGTTGTTTCTTAACCCATCCTATTACCTTATCTACCAACCATTTACCACCTGAGATATAAAATAAGATTGCAAATGATACATTAAATATAAACTGGAATATAAGATTCTGCCAATCAGCAAATTTCATTGCAGGAGTAAATGACGTATTTAAGAATACCACTACTAATGTTACTACAGGTAATATATACCGTGACCGTATAGCATCAGGAGTGAATGCATAAATTGCGCCTACTATAAATGATGTACCAACTGCACACAATAACAATATCTTCCAATCAAATAACTCAAAGAATGTAAGTTCCATAATATTAATCCTTTCTACTTACGTTTCAAATCTGGAAGGATAGAAAGATCCTTCCAGTTATAAGGTTGCAAATTATTTATTTTCAATAGTCTAATAATTTCAATATCAGTAATTGCCTGTTCCTGTTTTGCTATGGTTTGCCTTTCTTCAGACAAAGTTTGACGTTGCTCTAACTTATCTAACGTAATTACCATTTTAGTCATTGCAATTGACAGAGTATCTACCTTTGCATCAATACCTTTAATATTGGTTGCATTTTCCTTTCTTCCTTCAACAAGATATGTATTGGTAGCAGTTATCTCTCCCAATGTTTCGTTACTCTTCAATAACATCATGACAAGTGCTCCATAAATGCCAAAAACAACAAGAACATCGCGCCATTTACTTATTCTCAATCTGAGTTTTTCTCCCATATTAATTTCCTTTTCCTGATTTATAATAGGGCATCTTTTCATACCTGGACATTTGTTTAATATATGCTTTTGCGAGTGAATCATCTCTTGCACCTGCTATACTGTCCTGTTTAGCTTTTGCAATTTCACGTAGTTCCCTATTCTGGGATAGGACCGATTGTTCATACATGTACTCATTTAATCTCCTATTTTCATTAATGGAAAATAAAACTCCCAAGGCACAAAAGAATACACTAACAACAGTAATAAGAAACATAGACCATAACCATGTTTTATGAATTCCGAATAACTCTTGCCAGTTTCTATCCCGATCCTCAAGATGTTCAGTAAGTGCTTTAGTAATAAATGGTTCACTATATTCCTGTTGTTTTCCATTCATGTAATCTCCTAACCGTGTGGAGGTGGTGGAGGCGGTGGTTTCTTAATTGTATCCTTAATCTGGAAGTCATTGATATTATCTTCATACCATTGACGATACGCAACCATCCATTCTATGAGACTTAATAAGTACTTTAATATTTTTTCCATAATCCATCTCCTTATATATAAGATAATAATATTGTTAGAATTATAACTGAAATAGTGAACAATACAAACTTCCATCTCTTAACTTCTTTGCCACAAACAAATCCTATAATAGAGGGTATTGTAAATTTCCATATCTTTCTCGGTTCAGATAACCAATATAAAATATCGGGTATTCCGAACTTATTAGGATGTAAGTCTAAATACTCTTTTGGTAATTTAATGAAATTTGAGAGTAAGAAATATCCCAAATCCTCCACACCACACCAATGATTAAGAGCTACAAAGAAAATATTTATCCAAGCCGTCCAACTAAACCCCCAAATTGAGAAAGCAAACATACCCATATAAATATAGAATAATGCAAATTGAGTTAGACTTGCCCAATCTGAAGCGACCTTATTCACCCTTGGTATTGTAGATAGATCATCGTCGTAACCCCAGTAAAGAAGTTCTGACTTAGCCATCTTAGTCAAATCATACAATGACCAGAGTAAAAGATTGCCATATATGAATAATAGATTAATGATAATACACCTTCAGTCTCGGAGCATTGGCTACTCCAGAGTCAGTGAATCCTTGACCATAGAAAAAGTTATTCGTAGTTGGAGTCTTTGCTGTTATGACTATACCAATGTAGTTCCCATCAGCAAAACCTCCACGATCTATAACTGCTTGAATCTTTGCACCAATATTAGGCGATGTGTACCATGCGGTTCCACTACCTGCGAATGTCCACTCCACACTACTTGCCCCGACATAACCACTGTGATGATTATAAATTGTGTGAACGTCAGCCGCATTATAAACTGCCGCGTTATCCTCATCCACTACCCACACTAAAGCAATATCATCGGTTGACCAGTTAGCACCACCCCCACCCCCCCACTGGAAAAAAGCAGAATCAATGGTTTTACCATCAAGTGCTTTTATACAAAATTCAAACCCCGATTGCAACTCATCGCCAGCGGCACTTTGTCCAACACGCGGGTAATCGAGTGCCTCATCAGTTCCGGTTGATCGGCCATTTCTGTTCGCGGCTAAGACTGTATCTATTTCATTAATCGGGTCAACCATTGCGATAAGTCCACTATCAGGAGCAAGGACTATAGGTGTTGCGATGTAAGCACCGCTAACAGGGTCTTTCCAATAGTTTTCTTGGATTGTAAAGTTCTGAGATACATCGGTACTATTCACAAATAAACTATCAACTATATCTGTTCCAGTCGTTCCATAATATCCAAGTGTCGAATTTATTTCCTGTCCAGCAAGAGAATCGCGAACTTGTGTTAATGTTAAAGAATAACTGCCAGCAGGAGTTGTGTAGACAAACGGAGTTGCCCATCCTCTCGGATTCACATATTCATTATAATCCCAAGTCCCAAATGCTCTCCACGAATGCCACCTTGCAAAACGATCTTGCCAAAAAGAAAAATGACAATTTGTGGTTGCATTGTTAGTATATAATCTATTGTTTTTTACAACATATTCAGGAGTCAAATGATAAGTGGAATCCATTATTGTCCAAATTCCGTAACCAACAGAGCCACTTGAAAAATGAATCAAATTATTATCAACTGAATCTGCTGCGTTTGTGTATTGATTGAATATTGCTGCCCATCCACCGTCGTGAATCACATTGTGGTGTATTCTGCTATTGTGTATTCCAGAATCATAATATATCGCAAACAATGAAGCTGATGCAGGTGTGCCACTGCTCGGAGTATATTTTATACCATGTGCGAAGTAATTGTGATGTGTTACTGTATGGTTACCATCTCCCAAATAGATACCTCCACCATCATCGAAGCGTGCCATGTAATGTTCAACATGATTGTAACTTATGTCTGAGTAGTTACGAGCATACATGCCATTTGAAGCGGTTGAGTCTATAGTGTTACGATAATAGACAACTGAATCTGCCCAATTCATCAATCCACGAGGAGCATAATATTTACCATAAGTAAGACCTATTGAGTGTATCTTGTTAGAATCTGCTTTCCAACTTGTTGCACTTTGTGCCCATATTCCAGTGCCGTGAGTAAGCGAAATGTCATTACCGAAGAAACTAAATCGTTTAGCATCTCCTGAAACTCTTATACCATCTCTATATTGTTTCCAAACTCTGCAATATTTTACAGTATCATATTGTGGAGTACCATCGAATTTAATACCTGCCGAATCCTGTTTCTCGAATTGTAAGTTCTCAATTTTTAGATAAGACTTGTCTGTCCAGAGTCCGTTGTGTCTTGTGACTCCTTCAACTGTCAAACCATTAGGGTCTGCAACTGAATAAAGATAAAGTGAATCCAATGTTGTATTAAAGCAGAACTCTCCCACCGTATCAGGCAATAACGGATAGCCGTCAAGATATAAGGGAAAACCCGTTGTCGGTGCAACTTCTACTGCACTTGATACCGCGATACTATCATCCTTATTACTTATAACAGTCTTTCCATAATTGCAATACCAGTTTTGAACCAACACCGATATATTACATCCTACTAAGCCATCTTCAGCTATCGTGCCTAATTCAGTTGCGCGAATCTTGGTAGTGGTAGCACCTGCAAGAACACGATAATAAGTGTTTGCATTAGGCAATCTTGCAAGCGTTTGTTGAACCCCAGCAACATATAAATCATAAATATCACTTGTTGTATGTGTTACCCAGAGATTAGTTCCACGTGTTACCCATCCGGTAATTATATCCGCACCGGAAATATTAGCAGTTCCGGTAGAGTATCTTGTAACCACAATCGGTAATGCAGAGGTTCCATTCTGCTTAATATTTATTTGTCCTCTATAGGTTCCGGAAGCAATGAATATGCTATCACCCGGTGAGAATGTCTGAGTATTTAATTTATCAATCGTTAGCCAAGGTTGAGTTGCAGCGTGTCCACCATAATCGTCATTACCAGTAGGACTTAGATAATAATTAGTTGCATCCGCTGGAGGTTGTCCAGCGAATACTATAAATGCGGCTATTAAACTATCTATACGAGTGTTTGCCGCGCTCTCGACCACGTCTATGTGATCTCTAAGAGCGTTAATAGAATCCATTCTTGCATTAAGTTCGGCACGTAATGTTGCAATAGAGTCTATTTTTATATACTGATTATCGGCTCTGGTTTTAGTTAATACTCCCCCTGCCGATGTTGTGTCCAAATTCAAATGAGCCGCTTTACTGGCTTTCTCTACGGTTATCAATGTAGTTTTACTTACTACTTTGCTTGTTGCGTCTGTATAAATCGTGTCTCTGGATAAGGTAGAATCAGGTGCGCCTATACTGCCTCTCATTTGTGCAAAGGTTTCTCCAAGCAATGTCTGAGCATTAGCTGACGGAGTAATCCCCGCATAGGTTGTTAAGTCTGCATCTTTAGGTTGGTACTGGTTATCTCCGCGAGTTTTATTGACTATACCACTTCCGGCTGTAACCGTATCTACATCAATCGTTCCGGTAGTCATAATAGCTCTTCCAGAAACAATACCTATTCCCTTAGTTATACTTGTAACAGTTCCCGTTCCGGTACCGGCGGCAATTAAAGATTTAATATAGGCACTATCACAAAGAGCTATTGTTCCAAGTTCAAGCGAAGTCCTTCCGGTTGCGGCTATAAGTCCGGTAGAACCCCCATCCCATTTTAATCTATCACTATAGGCGGTGTTCCAATTCGTAGCAGAAGCAATCCCGCAAAAATTATCTACTGCATAGCTTAATGTAATTGCATGTTTTGTGGTGTTTGTATCTGCGCGTGTCTCAAATTTATTCCCAAACTCTACCGTATCTACATATGCACCATTTTTTACATCGGCAGTATTTAATTTCAAACTAATCAAAGACTTTATATAAGTACTATCGCACATAGCCATAGTGCCTAATCCGGTCGAACTAAGAGAAAGCGTTACTGTGCTTGGATAGGGAGTAGCTATCAAAGTACTTGTGTCATAAAACCACTCTAATCTCTTATTGTCCCCTCCGAAACAAATAGCAGATAAAGTAAAGATTAAAAATAACAGTCGTTTCATTCTTTCACCTTTTTGAAGGGTTTTATATTTTCTTCGTCACTTAAAGACATTACTACATTGTCCCAAATATCGTTTGGTAAATCTTCTTCTTTAATCTCTATTGGTTCGTCAACCAGTTCTATGTATTCTTTTTGGAACGCCTCAAACTGTTCGGGCATTACCTCTTTTACGCCCCTCTCATTTAACACCCCATGTTTCTCTATTAATCGCTTTCTCTGCTCCTCATAGTCCTCTGTTATAGTCCTAATTTGTTTGACAAATCTTGTTGCCCTAAACCGCATTTTAGCGGACAGGTCTGTATTTATTAGTTTTTGGAAAGCTGGAACTGCGTTTAATATTTGTCTAAGTGTTAATGTCATTAATGTGTCCTTTTAATTTATAACTAATTCTTCTCTTGGCATAATTGTTCTCTATTCTAAACAATAATGTGTTATGCTATTTATCACGATTGCACGTACAGGCAATTCAGCCGTAGTTGCTCCGCCAGACGATGTTGCAACCCAAAACCCTGATGATATAGTTCCAGCAAATACCGCACCTTGCGTAGATGGAGCCGCACCAACATCGGCATATGTAAGACCATGTGCCGCAAAGC
>JBAZFO010000040.1 GCA_041653315.1 Candidatus Micrarchaeia archaeon
TCTGTTTTGGCTCTGCTTGCTCTATATAATTCAAAATATCATTAAAATCAGCATGATCGCTTAATAAAAATCCTTTATCAATACTCATAGGCCTCATTAAAAACTGGCCTGAAGCAACTGCACATAAAACTTCTCTATTTAATGCATAACTTAATTTATACGCAAATCTTCTATTGACTATTCTCTGAGGCATAACTGCTACAAACGGATCTCTCATAACTTCATCTGCTTCTCTTGTTCCCAACAAAATTCTATTTAGTTTTATTCCATGCTTTTCATATATTTTACAAAAATATTCAACTTTTTCATCTACTAATGGGATTACTCCGCAATAATCATTTAATATTTTAATAATCTCTTGGCTTTTACCTAAAGAATATCCCCCAAATAATAAAGTATTGTGTTTATTTCTTTTAACCCAATTAGAAATTTCTGCATAAACTGATCCATATTCTGGAAAAACAATTCCTGGTTGTGCATAAGTACTTTCTATAATCAAGGTATCACAATTTCTAATTTCTGCTCCTTTTGTTGTTAATCCATCTCTTAATTTAAAATCTCCAGTATAAACTAATAATCCTTCATTTGTTTCAGCCATTAATTGAGTAGAACCTAATATATGTCCAGCATTAAAAAGTGTTATTCCTTTTGGATTTAATCTTATTGGGTTATATCGTTCTTCCCAATTAGCTAAATCAAAACTTTCTTTAGAAACTATAACTCCCTTCTTTTTTCTAGGGCTTCTTAAATGATCAGAATGCGCATGAGATAAATATAATATATTCCCTCCACTATTCTCTAATCCAATCTTTATATCTTCATCTAATAAAATTGAATGTTGGTGGGAATAAACCATTATTTTTCACCTATTGATTTTTGACTTCTTCTAAATGCTCTTCTATTATTTTTAATTGATTTGATACTCTATCTATAAGCTGTTTAACTGCTGCTAATTCAAACGTAATAGTTTGTAAATGTATTTTCCTCTGTTCTGGATTCTCTGTATCAACAACTGTATTAACGCCATATAAATCTTCCTTTAATGAATCAAGACTTTTTTTGACATTTGGTTTAACTCTTTTTATTTTTGCTACTGGATTTGACGCTTTTTTTTCTATTTTTTTACTTTTAACTGGTTTTTTAACTGTTTTCTTAACAGCTGGTTTTTTTGTTTTTATCTTTACCATAGTACATCTCCAAACTCACTTTTATTATAATATTTATAAACCTTTCGGGAGTTTCACTTAAAAAAACTAAAAAAAAGTATTTAAATTTTGTAACTATAGGTACAAACTAATCTTCACGTGATAATTTCACTATTTCAATTGGTTTTTCTTTTTTATGCGCTGAATTTTTAAAAAAGAATAGCCCCCCAATTATTAAAATTAAAAATATTGATGCAATAGATATTAACAAAATGGGGCTTGATTGTTCATCATTTGAATTTATTCCTGGATTTGTACCTGATAATAATCTTAAAGCATCATAATATGCTTTTGAACTTAATTTAAATGCTTCAACTTTGTCTTCTTTTTCTAAATATTCACGAGTTTTACTCAAATCTTCACTTAATAAATTTAATTTATTCTTTGAATCTGCATTTAATTCTCTACTATTTAATATAACTATACTCTGTTCAGTTTTATTTATATAATTATGAATTTTATCATCCACACCAATTACAATAAGTTCTACTGCATTTTTTGTAATATTAAACTCTCTCACTGATTCTCTAAAATTACTTAAATATGTAATATCAGATAATACTTGATTTGGATCATTATCTATTTTCTCTTCAATATCTAAAATATCTTTTTTGATTGCTTTTAATTTTGAATCCAATTCAGTTGAAGTATACGGAAAAGACAATAAAACATTGCCTTCAACTTTATAGCTTTTTAATGAATTATAATATATTTTATATTCTGGATAAATTTTATTTTCAAAATCACTTGAAATTGTTTTAGCATTTATTATTTCTTGTGATAATGAAGTTAAAGTTGATTCTCCTTTATTTCCAATCTTTGTTTTCAATAATTCCAATAAGCTATTTGTCTGGCCCAATAATGGAATATCCTCTTTTGAAAGAGTTAAAGAACGTAATTTAACTAAATTATCTTCAATAGTGGTCATTAAATCTGATATTTCAAAATCTGTATTCCCACTTCTAATCCAAACAGAATTTAAAGAATTAAATTCATCAGATAAACTTTCTCTTAAGAATTGCAAAGAAGAAAATAAATCAAAGCTTTCAGTTAAATTTCTTGCTTTTTTTAATTTATCAAAAGCTTCAGAAAATTTTCCTAAATTAAAATCATATTTAGATTCGTCTAATATTAAACTTGCTTCATCTAATATGTTTATAAGTTCAGTTGAATCTTGAGTTAAATTATTCTGCTCTAATAAATTCGCTGTATCCTCTAATGAAACAATGTCTTCATAAATATCTTGGTATTCCTCTAAATAATTATTTTGAGAAATATTTTGACTTACACTTCTATTTTCTAAAATATAATAAAAATGATAAATTGTTTTTCCTTTTTCTATATCATTTAATTCAATTTTAGCTTTTTCTCCCAAATTAGTGGTTTTCTTTTCTATACCATTAATTTCTGTTGAAGTTGAAACAGCATCTTCTGGAATATTTTCAAAAGAATATAATAAATTAACAGGTATATCTGCATTAAAAGTAACAACTTTTCTTATTTTTTGATATTCGGGAACAGATTCAATAATAGTATCTGAATAAGAAATTCTTTTGAATAATTTTGCATCTAAATGAAATTTAATCTCAGACTTTTCTCTTGAATCAATTTTAGAAAATTCTATTAAAAGATTATCTTTATCTTTTGAAACTCTATTTATATTATCAGATTTATATATAATATCTGAAGAATAAACTTCATAATCAAAAGGTATTTCAACTAAAACATATGAATCATAAGATAAATCAGTTGGATTTTGAAAAATCACTAAAATATCTAAATCGACAGGTTCATCTAAAATAGGAATGGATTTCCAATTTTCTTGAATTTTATACTCATTTTCAAATTTTTGTTTTAAAATATCTGGTTTCTTATCTTCTAAAGAATCTAAGATTTTATTATAATCATTTAAAATATTTTTTAAATTTCCTAATGCTTTTGTATAATCAATATGATTATTTTTATAATACGGCTCCCACTTTTCAAATAAATTTTTTTCATTTATTAAATCCTTATCATAAGAATACATTGAATATAAATTTTGTTTTATAACTGCACGTTTTGAAGTTAATTGTTCTTCATATTCTGAATATGCAATAGCATAAATTTCATTAATAAAATTATTAATATCATCTTTAATTAAAACAAGATCTGTAATTCCATAATTATATGTTTTATAAAAATTATACCAATCTTTATATGAAGATACAGTTAACCCATCTTTTTCTGCAGCAAGTATTACTCTATTAAATTCTGATAATAAAGAATCAAAATATAAAAATTCTTTTCCTTCACAGATATCTACGCATTCTTTCGCAGAATCATAGGCCTCTTTATATAATATATACTGCTCTCCAATTGTCTGTTTATTTGTTATTGATGAATTTTGAGCTTCTTCTCTATATACCATTGCAAAAGCTCTTGAAGATTGAGAAGTATTCTGTAATTTTGCATCACATTCAAGAAGTTTATTTCTTGCCTTTTCTTTCATCCATAAATTCAAATTTTCAAATTCTTCTAATAAAAGTTGCGCGTTTTCATTTATTAAAACAAATCTTGTATTAGCAAAATGTAATTTTTCTATCCCTTCACCAAGATTATCTGAACCTGTTGTTCTATAATTTTTAACTTGAGTATAATTTGAATCTGCATCTTGTTTTATAGAATTTAAATTAGAATATATACTCACTAAATTCCAATCTAAATATCCTAAGCTATTCGAATCTTCTGGTGTCTCTATATTTTGAATAGTATATTCTGCTGGAACAGAATCTATTAATTCAATTTTTTGGATTTTTAAAAGATTTAAAGCATCAGCTGCTTTTTTTTGGTTTGTTTCTGTTTCTTCATTTAAAATAGTAAATTCATCAATTATTATATTCTGTGCTTCAACAATATCTTCATATAATTCAATTCCTTTTATTGCTAAACTATTTTGTTTTCCGATTAATGAATTAATAGGCAAAGCATTCAAGAAATTAAAATTAGGTCCAGAAGGAGATTGAATCAATTCTTCTCTTACATCTAAAACTTCTTGATAAGCACTTGAATATTGAAATGAAAGAGAATTAGGATTTATACCTGTTGTTGATTGAAAACTCATTGCATCGTGAACTTGTTTTGCTTGGGTGTATATTTGTTTTGCACCACCAAAATAATTATTATATCCTGCACCTAAATTCTCTAATTTTAAAAACTCTTCATTAACATCAGAATAAATATAATTTACTGCTTTAGTTGAATGCTCTAATGTAGCAATATAATTTGTTAAAACTTTTTTGTACTCCCCCGGCATAGATAAATATTCAAAAACACAAACTGCTTCTACCCTATAAGGATAAACTTCTGTTTCATTTCCTTCTTTAACTCTACAGCCGGATGTAGAAAAAGTACCTCCTCTCTCCTCACAATTTAAAATTACACTATGCACTTGAGTAAAAATATCAACACAAATAGGATTTTTAAAAACTTTAAGAGAATTTTTTCCTAATACCAAATTATCCTGCGCGTTATCTAATTCTGTTTTTGCTTTTGTAAACGCATTAAAAGAAGATAAATCAGAAATAACTTCTATTTCATCTAAATTAGATGAAGCTAATGATTGAACATATCTAGGTTCTAGTACTTCAAATGGCCAGCATAATCTTAATGCATTATTACACATCCAAGACTCATCTTCCCAAAAATTTGGTTCAAAATTATCATTTAATGGCTGAAATGAATTTGCATAAGACAAAGTTATAAATAAACTAATATACAGAATGATTAATAATTTACAACCTCCCATAGTATTATGTTATATAGTAAGGTATAAAAAGGTTATAGTATTAATTTTTTCATGGGTTTTGACGACTTTTTACAAAGAGCAGAAGAGATTAAAAAAACTGTTGAAAAATTCAAAAATCCCCTAGTTGTACATCATTATGATTGCGATGGGATTACTTCTGGAGCTATTACTATAAAAGCACTTCAAGAAATGAAAAAACCTTATTCAAATAAAGTTTATAGAAAACTTGATGAAGATGCAATTGAAGAATTAAAAAATGAAAAAGAAATTATTTTTGTAGATTTGGGAGGAAGTACTGAATTAGTAAATGAACTAAAAGGAGAGGTAGTTATTATTGATCATCATCAAACTAAAAATATTAATAGATTACAAATAAATCCAGAATTATTTGGTTTTGACGGCAGTTTAGAATTAAGCGCTTCTGGCACTGCTTTTTTTACATTTAATACTTGTGGGGATTTAGCTGTTGTAGGTGCAATAGGAGATGTGCAATATCCATTTAGAGGGTTAAATTCAAAATTAGTTGAAAAAGCAATTGAAAGAGAAGAAATTGAAAAGACAATTGATATTACTTTATACGGCAGAGGAGCAAGACCTTTAATTCAATTTCTATTATATTCTGACGATCCATATTTACCTGGCATTTCAAATTCTGAAAACGGAACAAAAGCATTTTTAGAAAGCACTGGAATTGAATTAAAAGATAAAATTTCAGAAAAATGGAGAACTTATTATGATTTAAATTCAAATGAAAAAAAAATATTAATAGACAATTTAATTTCTTATCTTTGTGATAAGGAATTATGTGATTACTCTAAAAAATTAATTGGTGAAGTTTATTTATTAAAAAACAGGCCAAAAAATTGTGAAATGTATGACGCAACTGAATTTTCCACTATACTTAATGCATGCGGCAGAAATAACAGAACAGATATAGGATTAGGAGTTTGCTTAGATCATGATAAATATTATGAAGAAGCAAAACAGCTTCTTTTAATGCATAGAAATAATTTAAAGGAAGGAGTAAAATATGCTAAAAATCACATTGAAGATTTTGGAAAATTTTATTTTATAGATGCGCGTGGTATAATTGATGATTCAATTATTGGTGTTGTAGCAGGAATGCTCTTATCTAAAAGAAATAAACCTCTTATTGCTGCTTCATTAGATGAAAAAGGAGAAATAAAACTATCTTCGCGTCTTCTTGACAAAGAAAGTGAAATCAATTTAGGAAAAATCTTAAAAGATGTTTCTGCGCAAGTCGGAGGAGTTGGTGGGGGACATAAATACGCAGCAGGCTGCTCTATACCAAATAATAAAATCAATGAGTTTTTGCTTGAGTTAAATAAACATTTTTAATAAGGTATTTCACATCTAATTCCTAATTCCTCTATTTTTTGTTTTAATTTTTCAACTTCCTCTTTTCCATTTGGCAAATCCACACCATATTCTTTTCCATAATGTATAGGTATTACTAATCTTGGCTTTATTGCTTTAACAGCTTCAAGCGCTTGGTCTGGATCCATTGTGAATTTTCCTCCGCAAGGCAAAAGCGCTACATCACATTTATATCCAAGAGTATTCATTTCTGGAATAAATTCTGTATCTCCAGCATGATATATCTTTGTTCCATTTATATCTAAAATAACTCCAATAGATTCGCCTTTTTTATGAAACGGCTTTTCCAGATTATAAGCATCAACTGCTTTTATTTTTATATTTAATTTTTCAAATGATTGCCCGGGTAAAATATCCTCCTGTTGATATTTACAGTTTCTACCTATCAAAATTGTACCCTCTTTTTTTATATTACTTGAATCAACACAATGATCAAAATGTCCGTGTGTATAAATAATTAAATCTGCTTTTTCTGGATTTTCAGGCAAAATAAAAGGATCAATATAAATTATTTTATTTTCTGCTTTAATCATTGTGCTTGCATGACCAAAAACAGTTATTAATATATCTTTAAATTTTATTTTTTCCATATAATATATTAGAACCAAAAGCTTTTTATATATAAAAAACACCAGTTATTAATATGGAAAATATATACAAAGAGAAATTATCAAAAAATATTACTCAAGAACATCCTCTTTATCAAAAAATAAAAGATAATTTTAGAATAACCTGCAATTTATTTAATATAGACTATGACCCAACTGAATTAAGAATTAAAGATAATATAATTTCTGGTTATGACCCAAATAAAAAAGAAATAATTACTTTTATTCATGAAAATAATAAAACAATTTTAATGATTTATGGCGCACCAAGTGGAAAACCAATAAAATTAAAAGATGTAAAATATACTGCTGTTTAATCTATTTTTCTCCATGAACCGTTCATATACTCCCATAATGAATTAGTTGGAGAATCAAAAACAATTGAATTTTTATTTGCTTTTTCTGTTGGTCTATCAATTTCAATAAACACTTTATTTCTTAACCAATCTATTTCATCTTTGAATGGGTTTCTTTCTATTATGTAAATCCTATTGCGCTCTTTTTTGATTTTTTTACACCATTCTTTTACTTTTTCAATTTCTTGTTTTTTAGAATCCATAATATAATAAAAAGAAATTAAATTAAAAACCTATTTATTTTTTAAAATTGCTTCATACATTACATATCCATAAACAGAAATAAGATCTACTTTAAACCCATTTCTTTCAAATAAATTTTTTCCTAAAAAATTCTTTTTAAAAATTCTTGCCCTAATTTGTCTTACTTTTAATTCTTTTGCTGTTTTAATACATTCTTGTATTAACTCATCACTTACTCCTCTTTCTATATTATTATAATCAACAGCAATAAGTATATTACTCATTTCTTCATTAGCAATTTGATATCTTATAAAACCTATTACTTTATTTTCTTTTTTAGCAATAAATACTTTATTAGGATAAATGAAATTTAATTCACATACTTCTCCCATAAACTTTTTTGAATACTCTCTATTTCCTAATCTTAACATCTGCATTAAGTCTTCTTTATCTCCTAAAAATTCAAATATTTCAAAACTAATAGGCATAATGTTTTTGAAATCATTTCTACTTCTGATATTTTCATTTGTTTTAAATCTAGAAACCATATATATTTAGTGTGTTTTGGAGTTTAAAAAAGTACCTAATATTTTAATAACGCGCAACTTGATTTACTTTTTGGCTGGTCTTTATATTTATTTAATTTGTGTTCAGTCTCAATTATCTTTGTTGCAATTAATTTTCCATTAAATATTTTAATTAATTCTTTTGGAATAGGTCTCCAACCATTATCTATTGGAAAAGCATGGTATGGATAACAATTAGGTACAGAAACTATTAATATCCCATTTTTATTTATTAAATTCTCTATATTATTAACTGTATTTTTTAATTCTAAAATCGGAATATGCTCTAATAAATGCGTTGCTAAAACAATATCAAATTTTCCAATATTTTTTATTGGTTTTGTGATATCCTGTACATAATCTGGTTTTACTGATTTGTTTGCATCCATTCTTTTAATTTCAATATTTTTAGAGATTAAATAATCATAAAATTTTTGATTCCAAGGTTGGTATTTCATTCTATATTCTAAACTTTCAGAACCAATATCTAAACATGTTTTAAAATTGGAATTTAATTGACTATTTAATTTTTTAATCACCCATTCAATTTCCTCAAGCCACATATATAATTTTTAATAGCACATATTTTTAAAACAAAGTAATCAATACTCGTGTACTGATGACCATAATAAACTAATTGATCTCTGTGCCCCCTAAAAGCTTTTAAATTTTGTGCCCCCAATAAACTTAATATAAATGGCATATATTGAAAAGAAAAAAATAAATGGTAAAGTCTATTACTACCTTACTGAAACAAAAAGAGTTAATGGAAAATTTAAGAAAAAGAGAAAATATCTTGGAACAAAAATCCCAAAAGATATAAAGAAACATTTGAAAAAAAAGAAAATCAAAATAAAACATTATTTAACCGAAAGGCAATTGAAAATTGTTGATAAAATACAAAAAGAATACTCAAAAAAATATAAAATTGACAAAACCTTATGGAAAACTGAGACACAAAAATTAATCAGTTTCATTCACAACACAAATGCAATAGAAGGGAATACTCTGTCCCTTAAGGATACTGAAGACGTATTAAAAGGTAAAAAGATTAAAGGAATTGAAAAAAAGAGAAAAGACGTAAAAGAAACAAAAAACATGAAATTGTGCATTGATTTCTTATTTGAACATGAAGAGGATATCAGCATTGATTTTATACTAAAACTCCACAAAATAGAAATGAATGAAATTATGCAGGATGCAGGACAATTTAGAATGTATAATGTACGAGTTGGTAATTATTTCTGCCCAAAATATCAGGAATTGCCAAAACTCATGTTTGAATTGATAGATTGGTATAATAAAAACAAAAATAAACTCCATAAAATTGAATTGGCCTCTTTAATACATTTAAAATTTGTAAAAATTCATCCTTTTGGGGATGGGAATGGAAGGATAGCAAGACTTTTGATGAATTTTGTTATGTTAAAAGCAAAATATCCCCTGATAAACATATTCAATGATGAAAAAATGTATTATTATCTAGTTTTGCAAAAATATGATACTGACAAAAAGGAAAAAGATTTTGTAAAATACATTTATGAAGTGTTTGGTAGACAATATAAAAAATATTTAAAATAGTAATACAAAATTAATTTTGGTATTCTTTTTCTTTGTTGAA
>JBAZFO010000041.1 GCA_041653315.1 Candidatus Micrarchaeia archaeon
TCATTTTATTTTTTATATATTTTAATTATATTATTATTAAGTGTTCCAATAGTTTTAAGTATCGACTCTTCAATATGCCAGAGCGCTAATCCAGAAGAAGATTATAAAGCATGTATAAAAATGCAAGAGCCATTAAAGTTAATATGGGAACAAAAAAGTGATGAAGTAGATAAATATTCTTCTAATTTTTTCGCAGCAGATTCTGAATATAATTTATGCAGGTATACTACATGCGCAAAAGGAGCAATAAATCCGATTACAACAACAGAAATTAAAACAGACAATGATGAAAGTTATTGTATACAATTACTTTGCGAGCCTTTATTAAAAGCATATAATAAAAATATAAAAATACTAGAAGCTGAAGAAGAAAAATTAAAAAATGATTTTGATCTTGCACAATGCGATAATTGTGTTATTCCTTTTTGTAGATATCAAATACATGCAGATTGTACATATTTAGGAAAGTTTTGTAAAGAACTTTCTTCAATAACAGATACAGATTATATTGGATGCACAGAAACACCTAATGAAACCCCTTCAGTTAAAACTAATATTCCCCAAACAACTACCCAAACACAAAAAACAGAACCTAAAACAACAACTACAAATCAACAGACTAAAACAAATTTACAAATTCAAAATGAAAATAAAATAGATGAAATCTCAAAAAAGAATAATGTTGAAGTTAAAGAGATTGAAACAAAAAATGGCAAAAAAAAGATTATATTAACTAATCCAGATAATTCAAAGGCAAATATTGATAATAAAGATATGTATTATAAAAAAGATGAAATAAAAAAAACTATTTCAGATCAAATTGGAGATGTTCCAGGTATCGGACCATATAAAGATTATATAATGAAATTCTTTGATGACCAAAAAAGTGATGAAGAAAAAACAACCGACACCCAAATTAACTTAGATATTGGAAAAAATGCAGCAAACCTATTTAACCAAATGGACGGCACAGGAGATAAAGAATTATCTCTCTCAATTGGAAAAAATTTAATACCAACTTCAACTGCTACAAAACCTTATGAATTTATTTTTGATCAATTAGGAGGCACTGTAAAAAAAACAATGGCCCATGGATATAACAGCGAATATAATTCTGTTCTTGAAGAAGCAAGATTATTAAGAGAAAGTGGGTTGACATGGAGTCAAACAATTAAACAAACTACTGCATTAGTTGCAGAAGCAAACGAAGGCAAAAGATGGTCACAAACAGTATCTGCATTTTCTAAAGATGAATTTAAAACATTTGAAAGTAGAGTCAATCTTTATATTCTTCAAATGAAAGAAAATGGTGAATTACAATGAAAATAGGGATAATTATATTTTTGATATTTATTTGTTTGATAGGTTTTTATCTATTTTCAAATCCATCAATCATTAAAGATAATGCTCCAGAAATAAATAATATTATTGAAACAATCAAAAATATGTTTGATAATACTTCTACTCAAACAAATGGAAATAATTCTCTTCAGACAAATGAAATGTCTGAATATTTAAAAGAAAATAATCTAAACTTGATAGAGATAAATAATGAAAATAATTTTATATTAATTAAATTTAGTTCTGATTCATTTTTAGATATGGATCAATTAGTATATACTACAGCTTTAGAAGCATATAATATATTTCAAAACCCAATAAGAATAGAAGGATATTATTTAGAAGAGCCAGTTTTAGCATTAGAAACAAATAATCCTAATGATGAAAATTCACTACAATTTATAGACATAAGAAATTTAGAATTTATGATTGAAAATGATTTAATGATTTTTGATGTATTAATTGAAGATATCAATATAAATGATGATTCTATTTTAGTTGAACTTCAATATGAAGGCTCAGAAAATGACTTTTTTAATGATTTTGCTGCAATTTGTTTTGTAATTGTTCAAGATGCACCACAGATACAGGATATTTCTATTAAATATCTTAAAAATGATTTATGTTTATCTATGAAAACAACCTCAACTGAAGTATTAAATTTTTATAATGAAAAAATTTCAATGGATCAATTTTTAGGTGGACTTGAATTAGAAAAATGCAGTTCTGAAAAAATAGATGCACAAAGCTTAAATAATACAGAACAAGATCAGAATTTAGATGATTCTAAATTAAATAGCGAAGAATTAACTGAATGTCCTACTGGAGAAGAATTAGATTTATTGACTGCCCAAAGCCAAAATATATTATTTACTTTAATGGCTGAAGGAAAAGGAGATACACCAGAAGGGCAAGAAGCATATAAAGTAATGAAATTTTACCTTGACTGCTATCCTACAGAAGTACAAGAAATAGAATATCCTAATGAAGAGGAAAGTTAAAAACATATCTAAGCCACAAATGGAGCAGTATAATTCTTAATATATTAAAATTAAAGTATTAAAAATATTTTTGAATATAGATTATATACAATTTTTATATATAAAAATTTAATGAGGGATAATTATGTATGTTAAAGATATCAAATGGAAAAAAGGGATTAAAGTTAATGAATTAGTAGAACAAATGGGTTCAACAGGTTTTCAAGGTGTTGAACTCAAAAAAGCAGCAGAAGTAATTATTAAAATGAAAAAATCAGGAGCTAAAATATACTTAACCTTTACTTCTAATATGGTTACTTCAGGTTTAAGAGGTTTTTTTGCGCAATTGATTGAATTAGGCATTGTAGATGTAATAGTAACAACAGTTGGTGGAATTGAAGAAGATATAATGCGCTCAATGGGAGAAAAATTTACAATAGGTGATTTTTATTCAGATGATGTTGAATTATATGAAAAAGGAGTTAACAGAGTTGGAAATTTATTTATTACAAATGAAAGTTATTGTAAATTTGAAGATTGGATGAAACCTTCTTTGAAAAAACTTTATGAAAAAAAGAAAATTTGGCCTGTTTCAGAAATGTTAAATGAAATGGGAAAAATGATTAAAGATGAAAATTCAATTTTATTTCAAGCATCTAAAAATAATGTGCCTATTTTCTGTCCTGCAATAACAGACGGCGCTTTTGGCTTTCATTTATACTTATTCCAGCAGGATAATCAAGGATTTATGGTTGATGTAGTAAAAGATTTTGCTAATATTTTATTTTCAACATCTCAAGATGAAACAAAAGGTCTTATTGCGCTTGGGGGAAGTATAAGTAAACATCATGCATTACTAGCATGTTTATTAAATGGTGGAATTGATTATGCAGTTTATTTAACAACAGCAAGCGCATCTTCTGGAAGCATGTCAGGCGCTACTACAAAAGAAGCTAAATCATGGGGAAAAATAAAAGATGATTCAGATGCAGCAACAGTTATTGGAGATGTAACAATAACATTTCCATTGATGATGATTTATGCGATTGAGGAATTGAACAAGAACGGCTTGCTTGAAAAAGAATAGGTAAATGGAAAATAAAAAGAGGAAAAAAAGTTTAAACTATATTTTCGATTTTGGAACTTTGTCTTTATCACTTAGTTGATCAGAGATATTTTTAACATCAAATGTTTTTAGTATATCTTTAGTGATTTGAAATTTCAGTGCGGGAAGTAATTGATCCCTCTCATTTTTTGTTTCAGCATAGCTAACACAATTAAATGCATCTAAAATGAATTTTTTATTATTTGGAATTGTTGGATTATTCCATCCACTACTTTCCTTAAATTCTTGAGAAATAAACGCTTGTATTATTGAAGAATCCAAAGAAGTATCTTTAGCTCTCGCAAGTGAACCCTTTTTTTCAAAAGGAGAATCTTTAGTAGTTCCTATAACAAAAATAGCTCGCCTATGAATTCCATGAATAAATATGTTATCTCCTTCTTTTGTACCAATTTTAATGGGGAGAGTACTTGTGTTGATCTCTTTGACAAATTGCATAAATGCAGCAGGATCTGAAACTTCTGGGCATAAAACAACAGATTTTTTAGGAATTTCGTATCTAACTTTATCTTCTCCATTTCCACTCCATCTTTCAAGGATAAAATTACCTGAATTACTTAAATCCCCTAAATTATACAACCTCAAATGCATACCTTCTTTATCTAAACTATAAATAGGTTCAAGTTTAACAGTTTTATCCGCCATTTCATCACCTTCAAGCATTTTCTAATTATTTTTGGAAGCGAAATATATATATATATGGTAAAACGAAAAACTTTGAAACAGCAAAAATAGGACAATTATGATTGCTTGCTGAAGAAAAAGTGCGCAAATGCATTAACAATTAATCCATAATTGTAAAGATTGTTAACAAACATTAACAATTAATCCAATATAGTAAAGATTGTTAATATAAAGATTGCTAATACAGACTATCTAAACCAGGGAATTGATAGGATAAACAGTAAAAGTAGCATTTTGGCAAAAGAATTTGACAAAATGATATACATTTTGGTAAAAGAATTTAACGAAATGTTATTTTTGTATGAATAATTAAATATAATTGATCAAAAATAAGAAAAACACTTAATTTATAAGCACTATCTTATAAAAAATAATCATGTCAGAAGCGCATTTCATTTTACATAAATCAAAAGTATTTGAACAATACAATTTAATTAAAGAATACGCAGATCTAGTATCATATAGCTTTAAAACAAATCAAGAAGTAGGTAAAATTCTAGAAGAAACAGACTGCTTTTTTAGCGTACACTCATTTGAATCATTAGAAAAAATTAAAAATAAAAAAAGAGTCTGGTTTTTCCCACAAGCGTGGGATACACAAGAAATAGAAAAACTAAACTCAATAGGAGTTACTTCTTTTGTAATAGATAATAAAAAAGATTTAGAAATTTTAATTGAATATTTAGAAAAAAATAATATAAAAATCAATTTATTATTAAGAATGCGTCTCAAAGAACATAGTATACAAACTGGAAAATATTTTGTATTTGGTATGTATTCAAACGAAATAAATAAACTCATCCCAGAATTAAGAAAGAATCAAAATATTGAAAAATTAGGAATTCATTTTCATAGAAAAACACAAAACATTAGTGAATGGAATTTAAAGCAGGAATTAGAAGATATTTTAGATAAAAAAACATTAGAAAATATGGATTATATAAATATTGGGGGAGGACTGCCTTCAATATATAAAAATTTTAGTTCAGACACAATTGAAAATATTTTTGAAAGAATAAAAGAAATAAAAGACTGGTTAAATAAAAATAATATTCAAATGATTATTGAACCAGGAAGATTTATTGCTGCTCCTTGTATTGAATTAGAAACAACAATAAAAAATATTTATGATAATAATATTATTGTAAATGCATCTGTATATAACAGCGCAATGGATACTTTTATCTCACATATAAGATTACTAGTTAAAAATGAGTTAAATCCAAAAGACAAAGGCGCCGAAGCATATACAATAAAGGGATGCACCCCAGATTCATTAGATATTTTTAGATATAGAGTTTATTTAAAAGAACCAAAAATAGGGGATAAAATTATATTCTTAAACGCTGGCGCATATAATTTTTCTACAGACTTTTGTAATTTGCCAAAATTTAAAACAGAAATTATAAACTAAATAAAAACTTAAAATAATCTGTATTTACTTCATTAAAATTTTGCTTTTCATCTTTTAAAATGTTTTTAATCTGATTTCTTCCTAGTTTATTGTACAACCATTTCCAAGAATCTCTATCTACAAACTGAATCATTCTTTTAACGACTACAAAAGTTGATATTTTATTAGTTCCATAATCCCAAAAATATGTCATATATTTTTTAGGGACAAGTATATCTTTATTATATTCTGGATTTTTAGAAAAATTCATTATTCTTCTTTGTTTTCCTCTTATTTTCATAACACCACTTTTAAACAATTTTTTTTCCTTTAACCCAACCTAAAATAAATTTTTGAATTTCTTCTTGTTCTTTCTTAGAGTATTTTTTAGATAAATTAAAATCTTTAAATCTAATTAAATATTTTAAAGTTTCATCAAATGGAATTCCAAATTTCTTCTTAAACAATTCTTCTATATTATTAATTTTATAATTATGTTTCTTTAATAAATAATAAATATCAAATAAATCTTTGTGTTCTGCTCTTCTTGTAATAACATATAATTTATTTAATAATAAATCCTCATCACTGGCAAGAATAATTGATTTTATTTTTTGTTTTTTCATTAGATTTTTAAAATAAAATTTAACCAATGAAATTTTTACATTATCAATAACAAAATCTATATTATCTGAAGTTTTATCTATATGTATTGTCTTTATTCTATTTTTGAAATAGTTTTTAAATTTTCTAACGTAATAATCAAAAGAAAAATCTTCATTAAAAAAGTCTAAATCAACACTTTTCCTATGATTATATTTAAACATTATAGATGTTCCACCAGCCAGATAAAATTGATTAGGTAATATTTTTGAAACCTCTTCAGCCAATTTAAATAATTTTGTTTTTTCCATAAAATATTTAACAAATAAAGTAATTTAAAGTTATTCTAAGAATAATATATTATGAATAATAAAGACCTTTTTATTTTACAAATTAAACAAGAGGGTATATCTAAAGATGCTTATGAAGTTTTAAATAAAAAAGATAAAGAAAAATTAGAAGAGATTAATGGAAAATATTATTTGAAAAAAGAATATAAAAATAAATTAAAAATTGTGATGACAGGAGGTGTATTTGATATTCTGCATTATGGACATATATATACTTTAGAAAAAGCAAAAGAAAAAGCAGATATCTTAATTGTAATAATTGCAAACGACAATACAGTTTTAAAAAATAAAAATAGAAAACCAATACATTCACAAGAACATAGAAAAAAGATAGTTGAATCATTAAAACCAGTTGATTTATGTTTAATTGGAGGAGAAAATCCTTTAGAAATGGCTGAAAAAATAAATCCGAACTTAATAGTTTATGGTTATGACCAAAACCCTTTTATTACTAATTATCCATATATTAAATTAGATAAAAATGAAGAGTATAAAACATCTAAAATTATTGAAAATTTAGGTATTTAAAGTGAGTTAAATGGATTTTTTAAATATAACAGTTTTCGGAACAACTATTATCAATTATGCATATTTCCTATTCATTACTCTAGGAACCATAATTTTAGCAAAAGTAGCTTATTATATCATAAAAGGAACAATAAGTAGATTTACAAAAAGAACAAAAACAAAATTAGATGATTTATTAATGTCTGCATTAGAAAAGCCATTTATTGTTTTAATTTTAATATTTGGAGCACAATTTGGGTTGGAATTTTTATCTTTACCAAATGGCTATGGAAATACAGCACAAAATATTTTGGGTGTTTTATTAACATTTAATATCGCATGGTTTATTGTAGGAGTTTTAAATTCATTTATTGAAAATTATGTTGAACATTTAACAAGAAAAACTGAATCTAAATTAGATGACCAAATATTGCCTATTTTCAAAAAAGGAGTATTCGCAATTGTTTTTATTTTAGCTTTGATTACTGCATTAAATAACTTTGGTTATGATGTAACAGCTCTTTTAGGTGGTTTGGGTATTGCTGGTATTGCTGTTGCAATGGCAGCTCAAAGCACATTAGGGGATTTATTAGGTGGAATTAATATATTCACAGGAAGACCTTTTGAAGTTGATGATTGGATTAATTTTGGAGGAAAAGGAGGACAAGTAACTGAAGTTGGTATGAGAAATACAAGATTAAAATCTTTTGATGGAACTTTATTAACTGTACCAAATTCTATTTTAGGAAAAGAAATAATTGAAAATTATACAAAAGCAGAAAAAAGAAGAATAAGATTTAATATTGGTTTAACTTATAATACATCTACTAAACAAATTGCAAAAGCAAAGGAAATTTTATTAAAAATTACAAAAGAAATTGAAGGAATTGAAAAAGACAGCGCAACTGTACATTTTAAAGAATTTGCAGATTCTTCAATAAATTTAATGTTTACTTATTATATAATTGACACAAGCAAATTCTTAGATATTCAAGATGAAGTTAATACTAAAATAAAAGAGCGCTTTGATAAAAACAAATTAGATTTTGCTTTCCCAAGCCAGACTATTTATTTGAAAAAATAAGTGATATCATGGATATAAAAGAAAAATCTAGATTAACAAAAGTGAAAATTCAAAATTTAAACTAGCTCTAAAATTATATAAACCAATTCCCCCTTGCTTTAGATAACCATTTAAACCTAAGATAGAACAAACAATATGTTTTTTCATAAACTTATCACAGTAAGAATACAAAAATTCTTTAAATAAAGCTATTTTTTCTAATATTCTTTTTCTATTGTTCTTTTTTAAGCGCTTATAATAATAGAAAATTCTAAAACCAAGAAAAGTTATTCCTTGCGCAATAAAGAATATTTTTGATTTTCCTTCATGAAGCGAAAGAAAAAGTTTCTCTTTTAAAAAATCACTTATTTTTTGTTTAAAATAAAAAAGATATGTTTTTGATCTGTGGAAGATTACAAAATCATCAACATATCTTATATAATATTTTACTTTTAAATTGTGTTTTATAAAATAATCTAAAGTATTTAAATACACATTCGCAAAAAATTGGCTTGTTAGATTTCCTAAAGGCATTCCTTTATTTATTATTTTAGTTTTATGGTTTATTAAAATGATTTTTATTAAATTTATAATTTGTTTGTCTTTAATTTTTCTTTTGATAATATCTAATAAAACCTGCTGATCAACTTCTTCAAAATAATGTTTTATATCTGCTTTCAAAACAAAGCCTTGTTTTGAAACTTTTCTTTTGAAAAAGTCAAATCTTTTAAGAGCTAAGGAAGTTCCTTTTTTCTTTTGATTTGCGCATGAATCATAAATAAAGGTTTTTTCAAAAATTGGTTGAATTATATTTATTAAAGCATGATGTATTATTCTATCTCTAAAATCAGAAGCGCTGATTTTTCTTGTTTTTGGGTCTCTAATTGTGAAAACCTTTAATGGTTTAGGTTTGTATGTGTTGTTTATTAATTCATTTTGTAATTGTTTAAGATTTTGTTCTAAGTTTTTTTCAAAATCTAAAACATACTGCTTATTTGATTTTCTTATTTTAGCTTTTTCAAAAGCTAAATTTAAATTTTCATAAGAATATAAAGAAGAAAATAAATTCTTGTAAGTTTTTGCCATTTTAAAACCGATTAAAATAAAACTCTAAACCTATGAGTCATTCTGAAGGAATTGCCAAGCCTGTTGTTGAAGTTGAGGTTCCTGTTGTCGTTGTACCTGTTGCCATGCGGAAAGCCAGCATCCTATTAGCCAATTTATTCTTTAATCACCTCTGCTTCAGGTTTCACAAACTGCGCTACTATCTGTTGCAAATGTATTTTATATCTGGTTTAAAACCAGCCTTATAAATTGACATGTGGCTCTAGGTTTTAGAGCAAATAAAAATTAGAAAAGAAAATTTATAAATTTATCTTAAATTTAAAAAAACCTGGCTTCGCCAGGTATTTAAAAACAAAAAAAACTAAAAAAAGAAAAAAACTAAAAAAACTTTACTCGCTACCTGCGGTAGCGTCGATATAAAACACCCTGAAGGAATCGCCAAGCCTGCAGCAGAAGAAAAGGTCCCAGTCGTCGCCG
>JBAZFO010000042.1 GCA_041653315.1 Candidatus Micrarchaeia archaeon
AAAAAAGTTTCTCCTGATTCGAAAGCTATATCTGCTTCTATGATATTGACATCCTGCAATTCATCAATTAAAACATGTTTAAATTTCGGCTTATTTTTTATGCTTTTAAATTCCAAAAGCATATCTGAATAATCTAAATTTGTTTTCTCTGTTTCATAAAATTCATAGGTTTTTATGAAATACTCTGCAAAGTTATCCATTTCTTCTTTTGATAATTTTCCATATTCAGTTAAATTTAACTGAAGCTCTTTCAAATTTATATTATTAGGTTTTATACCAAAGCTTTTTAGATATCTGATTAAATTTTCCATTTTAGGAACAATTGTATCTAATAAATAATCATCTCCATAATTTAATATTTCATTATCTTTAAAATATTTATAAATAAAAAATCTTAGAAAATTTGAAGATACTACCTCATCTTCTTCTAAATAATTTAAAGCGTATGAATGAAAATTAAATACATTCAAATTATTTATATTAATATCAATGTTTTTTTGTTTTAAAACTTTAAGTATTCTTTCTTCCATTTCTGACTTTGCTTTTTTTGTAAAAGTTAAGCATAAAATATCTTCTGGTTTTTCTCCTTTCTCAATCAAATGCGCATATTTATGCGCCAATAATAGAGTTTTACCTGTTCCTGGATTTGCTATTACTAAGGTGTTTCCTTCATAATTTAAAATATCCTGCTTTTCTTTATTTAGTAATGTTTTTTCCATATTTTTATTTTAAATACATACATTTAAAAACACTTTTGTTATACATTATAACTGTATACTATACAAATAAACTGGGGACGGACATGTTTAAGTTTTTGGGGTGAGATAACATGGAAGAAAAATTAATAATTGGAGTTGGTGGATGTGGAGTAAATTCCATAGTGCATCTAAAAAAATTAGGATTAAAAGGTAAATTTATAGGTGTTTCTAATGCAGAAAAGGTTTCTACACAAAAAGACAGCAGTATTGAAGTGATTGATATAGAAGATTTTAATTTAAATAGTCTTAAACAATTGAAAAATATCTCAACAGTATTTATTGTTAATGGAATTGGTGGAAAAACAGGAACTTCATTAGCACCAGAAATAGCAAAAACATTAAAATCAAAATTTAAAGTTGTGTCTATATCAACCTTGCCTTTTACGCTGGAAAGAAAAAGATGTGAAAAAGTTGAAGAATTTCTTAATCAAATGAAAGAGAATTCAAATGAAATTATAATCAGAAAAAATCAAGAACTTATTAAAAAATATCCAGATATTACACTTGATGAAGCATTTATGCAAATGGACAAAGAACTTTATGATCAAATAGTTTTATATTAAGAGGTGATTGTATGAAAACAAATAAAAAAACAAAAATCCAAAAAGGAATTTTTGGAGGGCAAAAGGTATTTTTAATCAAAAAAACAGATTTTGATAAAGAATTTAGAATTCCGGAAAACCTATATTTACTTAATATATCAAATGATGATTTTGGAGGTATTTTTTATTTTTTAAATGCAGAAAAACCAGAAAAAAAAGATGAATTTTACTTTTCAAAAAGTAACAATGAACATATAGAGAAAATAGTATCTCATAAAAGAATTGAGGAAAAATTAGGGGTGGATTTAAAGGAAATGGGAGTTTGTTATTTGAATTTTTTTATATTGAAAAATACAAAGTTTGTAAACTGTTGTTTAAAGCGATTAAGACTTGAACATGATTATTTAAAAAATGAAGTTTATTACTGTATTTCAATGAACCCAAAACCAAAAAGTGAGCTATATTTGGGGATTTAAATGTCCGAAAAATATTTAAACATTATAATAGAAGATAAGACAATGGGGGATTCAAAAACACTAATGTCTACGCTATATTCAGCTGAGCCAGTAGTTCCAAGTATACATAAGTTTTCACCAAATAAACTCATACTTCTTACAGATGAGAAACCAGATGAAAAAGCAAAAAAAAGCATTAATGCAATAAAAGAAATGTTTTCTAAAGTAATGACCATTGAAATAGAATATGTTAAACAGTATGATATTTATCAAGTAGCTAAGAAAACAATTGATATTATTGAAAAAGAAAAATCAAAAAATTCAGATATATACATAAATATTACTGGTGGCAGAAAAACTTTGATGTTAGGTGTTATTTACGGAGCTTACGCACGATCAGAACAGATTTGTTCTATTCATTATTCAACTGAAGAGAATAATGAATTTATTGAACTACCAAAACTGGCATATGATTTAAATGAAATCGAACGTGTCTTACTTGAAACAATAGAAGAAAAAGGCGCAATAAAAGTTAATACGCTTGCCGAAGATCTTGGGAAAACAAGAGGTCTTTTATATCAATATCTAAAGCGCCTGCGCATGAAAGGATTTGTAGATGAAGATTTTAAAATCACACAAGCAGGTAAAATTGCAATATTATAAAAAATCAAGTGGGAGATGTGATATAAAAAAACCAAAAAAATTAAAAAATAAAGAAAAAATAAAATTTAAGTATGGAACTGAAATAATAGTAGAAGGTTATGAAGGGAGAACAGTAGAATCTTTTGCTGAAAAAATCGGAAGTTTAAGAAAATACAGACAAAGTAATAAAATACAAAAATAATTTATAAAAATTAAATTTATAAATTATTAGTAATAAATAGTGTATACAGTTGTGGAAACTGTTCAATAGGATGAAAACTAAGTGAGAATAAAAATAATGGTCTCACCAATTAACAACAAAATTAGTTGCACTTCATTTAACTTATGTGTTAAAACTAAAGAAAAGGGAAAAAGAATGAAACAAGATAAAGAGATAGTTAAACTATTTAAAAAAGTAAAAAAATGTAGGAAATGTTATCCTCATGAACTCTGTGTTCCACTTCCCGATCCAAAAAATGGTTATAAGAACGTCAAAGTAATGTTCATAAATGAAAGACCTGGTAGAATTGGTGCTGGTGGATCAAATTATATTTCCTTTGATAATAATGATCCTTCTGCAAAATGGTTTAAATATTGCTTTAGTTTAACAAACCTCTCAAGAAAAGAGATTTTTACTACTAATGCCTGTTTATGTTACCCAAAAAAAGAAGGATATAACGATACTACTCCTAAAACTCAAATAATTAAAAATTGTCAAGATTGGTTAGAGTTACAAATAGAAATAATGAAACCAAAACTGATAGTTACTCTTGGGAATAGTGCTCTAAAAGCTATTAAATTAAGATTTAAAGACCAAAATAGTAAAGAACTTAAAAGATTTAAATTAAAAAAGAATATTGGAACCGTAGTAAAAACTACAAATCCTTGGATTTATCCAATATATCATACATCTTTACGAGCAAGAATAACAAGAAAGAACAACCAACAAAAAAAAGATTGGGAAAAAATTAGAACTATTTTAAAAGAATTAAAGAAATAACTAAAAGTATGTGTTTAAGTATCTAGTGCTCCAGGTTTTGATAATTAAAAAATTCAAATATAAAACCTAAATTCATAAATATTAAACTAAATAAGATTTAATTGACAATTATTTTATAATTATCATTTATCTTTATCTATTTATAAAAACCCAGCAAAGTATAGAGGAAGTATTAAAATTTCATCTTTATAATCTATTTTATAATTATCAATTAATAAAATTCCTTTTTTCAATTGTTTTGTGGTTTTAGAAGGACCTCCAATTTCAACCATTATTCTTTTTTCTTTATATTTAATTAAATAATCTGGGTGTTTTTTTAATCCACTTAAATATTCAATTTTAAAATCAGTGTATTTAAATGAAGAAACAAAAAAATCTTCTCTTAATAAACCAATATCCGGCTTTTCAACAAGTTTTAATGCTAAACCATATCTTATTGCTGGAGAACTAAATAAATATTTTGGTTCTTTGCGAATTTTAACAGAACTTTGTTTATCTGACAATATTGGGATTAGTAAAGAAGATAACACAAAAGCATTCAATATATTTGAAACTGTAGTTTTTGAACAATCTAACGAATTAGAAAAAGTAGATAATGAAATTACATCTGGAGAAGATAATGCCAAAATATTAACAATACCTTTTGCAATGTTAGAAACCTCAATATTAAATCCTGAAATACCTGGAAAATCATCAACAATAATCTTGCTTAATATTGTTTCTGAGGTATATTCTATTGGCCTTTCAAAAGATAATGGAAAACCAAATTTAAGATACTCATTAAATTCTTTAGATAAATCAGGAAATTTAAGAAATATTGTTTGTGCTTTTATATATCCATCTTTGGGTTCAGATAAAAATATTTCTTTAGTAGAAATATTAAAATTTTTATCATATTTTAATCTTAAATATTCTCTAAAAGTCAAGGGAGGAATTTCTTTTATTATAGCTCTTCTTATTATTTCTTTATTTTTAATAGAAATACCTATTGCGGATGATCCAGTAGCAATAATAGATAAATTATAATTATCATATAACACCTTTAATGCTTTAGACCAGTCTTTTAATTCTGTTATTTCATCAATTAATAAAATATTTGATTTATTATGTTTTATATACTCATTAATTACCTCAACTAAACCAAGTTTATAATAATTTAAAGTTGTGCCATCAATAAACATAGCTTCAGAATTATTTAAAATTTGATATAAAGTAGTTGATTTACCTATTCCTCTTAAACCATAAAATATAAACAAGTTTTTTTGTGTTATGTGTTTTTTTATATCATAAAAAACATCTCTTTTTTTAAGATCTTTAACAAAATCTGCATGTTCTTTTTTCTTTTTTTCCATTATATTAATAAATTCAAATTCATCCATAATTATTTTATAAAAGAAATATTTTTAATACTTTGTCCATATTTTTGGACAATTTAAGTGCTTTTTGTCCATTTTTATGGACAAAACTAAGGAAAATTGGGATTTTATTTATAAACTGTCCATATTTTTGGACAAAATAAGTTAATATTATCCATTTTTATGGACAAAAAGCTTAACACACTATAAAACACACTTATTTAAATATACTATTTAATGCATGTTCTTTGAAAAGAACAAAAACAGGCAATTTTGTTCGTTCAAAAGAACAAAATACTAAATTTTAAGTCTTTTTAAGTAGTTTGTTCGCTCAAAAGAACAAAAACAAGCAATTTTGTTCGCTCAAAAGAACAAACTAATTAATTTTAAGTTATTTTTAATTAAATTATAAATCTTAAAAAGTAAATTTCCAAGAATAAATATTATCTATTAATTGGGTTAATCCCAATAATATTGTTTTAGTCTTAGAGTCAGAAACAGAAAATAAAGCATTAATAGCTTTTTTTCTATATTCATCTACTTTTTTAATTGTATATTCAAAGGATCCTAAATTTTTAAGAATTTTATTTAATTCTAATAAATCAGAAGGTGTTGCTTTTTGATTGCCCAACACTTTTTTGATAATTTGTTCTTCAAATTTAGAAGAACTTTCTAAAGCATGAATTATTGGTAAAACAGGTTTACCTTCTTTAACATCAACATGTGAAACGCCTTTTAAACTAGAAGAAGGAATTTTATCTTTATAAATTATTTGTTTTGAAAGAATAAAATCCATTAAATCATTTCTTATTTGGAGTGCAATTCCATAATTTTTTCCAAAAGTTTCAATAGCCGAAAATGTATTATCATCAACAGTATTTACATACATTCCTAAAAGTAAACAATTTTTAATAAATGCTCCTGTAATTAAATATGATCTTTTAATATATTCTTCTTCTGTTATTTTTTTATTGTTTATATCTAAATCTAAGTATTGACCAATATAAATAGTTTTATGTGTTTCAACAAATAATTTTAATATTTGTTTTAATTTATTTTCTGGGATTGTAACAGAATGTAAATTTTCTTCTGCAATTTCTCTCAAAAGCATTCCTGTAATTACTGCATTTGCTTCACCATATTTCTCATGAACTGCTTTTTTTCCTTGTCTCAAAGGACAATTATCAAAAATATCATCTATTACATACGTAGACATATTCAAAAGTTCAACTGCTGCCATAATTGGAAGTATATCTAAATAATCTTTTCCGCCTGTAATTTCATAACCTAATCTAACTAAAAAAGGTCTTAAAGTTGGTTGTGAGTTAGAAATACGTAATCTGGGAAGATAAGAAGCAATCTGATATAGTGAAGAATTTTCTTCTTTTAAAGGTTCTAAATAATGAAAAATAGATGAATTAACACTAATTGCAGTTTTTTTCATCTCTTCCATTGCTAAATTTTTTGTGTTCATGTTAATAATTATGAATAAACATGTATTTTAAATGTTTTATTATTTTTTTTAATAAAAAGGTAATATTTATTAATATTTCTACCCCTAATATTAAAATATGGATAATAAATATCTCTTAAAAGAGTTGGATTTGAAAGATAGAAAGATTCTTTATCAATTAGATTTGAATGCAAGAGAAAGTATCGCTAAAATTGGCAAAAAAGTTGGTTTGTCAAAAGAAGTTGTCAAATATAGAATACAAAAACTTGAAGAAAAAGGGATTATCAAACAATATACAACATTAATTGATGTAGGTAAACTTGGATTATCTTCTTTTAGAATTATGTTAAAATTTAAAGAAACGACTCCTGCAAAAGAAGAGGAAATAATAAAATATCTAAAAAATATTCAAAATATATTATGGATTGGAAATATACAGGGAAATTGGGGTTTAAGTATTTGGATATGTGTTAAAAAAATATCTGATTTTGAGTTATTTTGGGATAAATTTAATAGTATTTATAGTTCAAATATTGAAAAACAAAAATTATCTATATTCACAAATGTAATATATTTTCATAGAGAATATTTAATAGATCAAGGAGAAGAAATTAAAAAAAGAAAAGGAGAAACATTTATTTCTATTCCAAATAAGATAGAATTAACTGATTTAGATTTAAAAATTCTCAAATTAATAAGTAATAATGCAAGAATGTCAACAATACAAATAGCAAGAGAACTAAAATCAAATGTAAAAACTATTAGAAAACATTTAAAAACACTAAGAAAAAAACAAGTAATTATTGGATATAGAACACTTTTTAATTTAAAAAAAATTGGTTTAATACATTATAAAATAAATATTATATTATCAGAAATACCAAAAATACAAAAAAAGCAAATTGAAAACTATGTAAATCATCACCCCAATTCAATTTATAAGAATAAAATTTTAAGCGGATGGGATATTGAATTTGAGATTGAAGTAAACAGCGAAGAAGAACTTAAAAAAATAATTTATAATATGAAAGAAAAATTTGGGGAATATATTTATACATATGAAATTACAAAATTCTTAGATGAATACAAATACGTTTATTTTCCTACTTCAATTTAATTTTAACCAAAAATCCTTTTCCAGAAACCTTGGTCCTGCATAGTATCTTTTGAAAATAAATCTTTAAGCGCCTTTTTCTGCGCGCCGTCTAAATTAATTGGTGTATGAACAATTACGCGCACTATTAAGTCGCCATTTCCTCTGCCTCTTATGCGCGGCATACCTTCTCCTTTAAGAATAAATGTTTCATGTGTTTGTGTTCCAGCAGGTATTTTTAATTTTTGTTTTCCATTTAATAAGGTAGGTATTTCAATTTCATCTCCTATTGCTGCTTGACCAAATGAGATAGGTATTTCTAAAATTAAATCATTTTCATCTCTTTTAAATAATTCATGAGGTTTTACACGAATATGTAAATATAAATCTCCTGGGATATCTTTTGCATAATCTCCCTGTCCTTCTAATCTCAAAGTTGCACCATTAAATATTCCTTTTGGTATATCTATTGTAATTTTTTCAGTTCTTCTATCTCTTCCTGTTCCATCACAATTCGAACATTTATTTTTTATAATAAATCCTTTTCCTCTGCAAGTTGGACATGCACCTGTTGAAACAAATCTCATACCTCCAAAATTTCTTGCAGTTTGAACCATACCTCTTCCATTACATGTTTTGCATGTTTCTTTTCCTGTTCCTCCCTGGCCATTACATTTTTCGCATTTAACTGCATGTCTTATTTCCATTTTTTTCTTTATGCCTTTAGCTGCATCTTCTAATGAGATTTCTAAATACGTTTCTAAATCAGCACCCCTTTCCCTTCTTCTTCCACTAAAAGAAGAACCAAATAAATCTGCAAATGGGTTAGAACCCATTCCTCCAAATGAAAAACCAAATTCTCTGAAAATATCTTCAAAATTTGAATTTCTAAAAATATCTTCCTGACTAAATTGCTGGTGGAATCCTTCATCCCCATAAGTATCATACATTTGTTTTTTCTGCGGATCACTAAGAACTGCATATGCTTCGCTTAATTCTTTAAATTTTTCTTGATCCCCTCCTTTATCTGGATGGTGCTTCATAGCTAATTTTCTATATGCTTTTTTAATCTCTTCAGCGCTAGCATCTTTTGATACTCCTAAAACATTATAATAATCTTTTGACATTTATTCATCTCTTAAATAATAATTAATGCAAAAAAGCAAAGTATTAATCCTAATATTAATAATACTAATGTACTAAATTTTCCATCTCTCGCATAAACAAATGGAACTACTGATCTTAGAGCATTTTGTTTCTTTTGTATTAAAGACCAATAACTTAATTTAAACATATTCTGTGCCCCCCATAATAAAAATATTTGTGCACCTATTTTAGGAAAAGCCCCTTGTAAATACTTGAATATAACACTTGTTAAAAAAATTAACATTAATATTAAAAAATCGTATTTTAACCACCAAGGCGCTTTTTTTTGTATAAAAACATCTTTTATAATCTTTTTTATTTTCATATAATCACTTTATCATTTTTCATTTGTATTACATTCTTTTAATATTATAATTCTTAATTCATAAAGTTTTTCTCATTAAATACTTTGCTATTTCAAAACCCAATGTTTCATAGAATTTTACAGCGCGCTCGTTATCTGCGCTTACATCTAAAGTTATTTCATCAAAACCTTGCGCTTTTGCTTTATCTTCAATATCTTTCATAAGCGCTTTACCATAACCTTTTCCCTGCTCTCTTTTATCTATTATTACACTGGATATATAAAGCCTCCTTAAAGGGCCCATATATTTTGGTTCTGTTTTAATAAAACCAATTACACAGCTTTTATTTTCATCCTGTTTTTTATCTTTTTCTTG
>JBAZFO010000043.1 GCA_041653315.1 Candidatus Micrarchaeia archaeon
CCGTGGCGAGAAGGTTTACCCGCCCCCGGACAATTCTCAATCGACTATATTCTAATCAAGGCAACTTCCCATATAACAAAATTAAGAAATGGCAGTATCGACCCCGATGATGGAATACCCCATTGGGCAAAGATTTTATGGTATCGACGCGCCTATGAAACATTCAAAGAAAGACAGGTGATATGAGTTCAAAGATAGACTGGAATAAATTTGACCCTGAACTACAATCCCTATATTCACGAGGTCTGGGGCGTGGTGAGATAGCCAAACAACTCGGCCTCAGTGAGGACTCTGTTCGTCATAGAATTGACAAACTAAAACCGACCGGAGATACAAAAACCGACGAACCCGACAACGTTGATGAAGAGTTTTGTCTTGAAGCCTACCGAAAGATACCCGAAAACCCGTCTTTCGACCAGATTCTCGATGGTCTCGTGGCCGCTCAGGGGTTCCAAGAGCAATTCAATATTGGGGACTACTCTATAACCCGCAAAATACGAACGGAAACGCCTATTGTAGCCTGTTTCTGGTCTGACTTACATATAGGTAGCCCCTCGGTCGATTATTCGCTCCTGAAGGCTCACAAGGGGCTTATCCAGAAGCATAAAAACATCTATCTTTGCTTGGGCGGTGATGGTTGGGACGGTTTTTTGCCGTCGTTTAAGAACTCTGGTGCTGTCGCCGCCCAACTTGTATCTCCACAGATACAGATGTTGGGTGTTCGACAATTACTTAAAGAGTTGCACGACAAGGTTATAAGCATCTGTGGGGGTAATCATAACGACTTCTTGGTCAAGAAAACGGGTGTCGACGCTAACCGCTTCGTGTTGGACGGCATGAAGTTCCCTTATTTGCCAAATGGGGGACTGATAAAACTGACCGTTGGTAAACAGACCTATAAAATTATCCAGAAACATCATTGGGGGTTCAATTCAAGGCTTAACCAGTTCAACGCCCATCACCGTATACGGGATTTCTTGTATTCGGCTGCCGATATTGTGGTCACGGAACATGAACACAATCCCGGCATGGAAACTCAGTGGGTAGAAGAATACGACACTAAACGTCAAGTAGTCAATATCCGCACAGGGACATATAAAATAGGCGACCCATATAGTCGTCGGTTGTTCAAGGATGGAGTCCCCGGCCCAGAGTGCTTAGTATTATTCCCTGACCGCAAGAAGATAGTCCCATTTGATGGTGTAGATGCAATTCAAGATGCACTTAGGTATTGTAAGTGAAGCAATACTTAACGGGAGAAGGTTTAGGGCTTAATGGGCTTGAGACGAAAGAACTTAACTCTTTTACCTTTGTTCTTTTTGTTCTTTAAGTCGCAGTTATCGGCCAAATCAGACATGGTTATAAATTTGAGTGAAGACATATATAGTCCTATTTCTTTTTCCATGTAATAATTAGCCATCATATGTTCATTATCAGCAAACTTGTCGTGAACCCTCATCGAATGTTTCCACAGCCAAATTTTGCTTTTATATACCTTACCGCAATGTTTACATTTCATAACATGTGACCTCGCTCGATATTTGCTATCACCTGCTTTTTGAGCTGTTCTATACATTCCATCCTCTTGTTCTCGGAACACTCCTTGGTTACTATATTATAACTGCCCCACGTTTTTCCATCTATCACTATTGATACCCCAATTGAATCAACTGGTTTTTTCACCAAGGTAGGATGACCATTCTTGTCGATATTAATACCGACCGGCAGTTGCCACGGCTTTATTTCTACTTTCCAATCATTCATCCCTCATACCACCATCTTCTGTTTCTCTGTTTCGTCTGTATTATAAGTCAGCATGAGTTTGCCCTCGATTATTCTATTGACCGTCAGGGCGAACCTATCCATGCTTGAAATAACAACCAGATCGTGACAGGTGAGTGCTTCTTTCTTTAATAGTCGTTCTGACTTCTTTGTATTCCAGTGATGCTTACAAACGCCTTCTTTTTTTAGACGTCGATATCCCCGAAGTCTGGTTCTATCTTTTTCTCTCACAATATCGCCATTAATATCTCGATAGGTGCGATAATAGACTTGTCGATACTGCTTATTGGTAAGCATACCCCTAAATAGTTTCTGTTCTTCTTTACTAAACGGACTTTTTCTTGGCATCTTTTTTTCTCGGTTGAAGTTTTTGGGAACGGGGAAATTGGGAACGGGGAAATGCGGGAATATCAACTATCTCAACCCCTAAATAATCAAAAAGCATATCCAGACAGTCATTCACTCTCCCTATATTGGCCTCAAGAAGTCGGCTCCTCCCATTAAGCTTCCAAAGTTCATATGATTCCCACGAATTAATTCCCTTGGGCATTATTGTTAGAACGCCCTCAATTCTATCTACTCGTTGACTTAACTTACTCATTTCTTATTCTCCTTTATTGGCTTTCTCGGTTGGAGTTTCGTTTCGGCGGGAGACTCGATGACTTCGAGATTGAAATAATCTAATAGTCTCTTAAGAACTTTTCTCATTTTTGATACAGAATATCCAATTGGCATTGTTACCGGAATACCCTGAAAACGCACAACATCGGACACTTCATCTTGGAGACTATTAATCCTTTTCCTCATCTCCCCAATGCCGTCAATATGACCAGACCATCCATCCCAGCCATCCACTCCATCCCAGCCATCCACTTGTTGTTCTAATTTCCGAAGTCTCTCCTCCACATCTTTTTTCCACTTACTCATCTTTCACCTCTTGTTTATTTCTGTTTTTCCATACCATATAATGCCAGACATATTGCATCGGCCTTATTGTGGTCGGGCTTTGTGCATCTTGGCGTTGGCAATAAATCAATATGCGGGAATCTCTTCTGCACGTATTCGACTGATGCCATCTTATTCTTCTTCCAATCCATATCTTTGAGTACCACCTTTTTCCACTCTACGGGAGAAACCTCAATGTATGGAATGAACAATGCCTCTAATGCACCCCCCATCTCTCCATAGTATTTCCCAAGTTCAAAATTAGCGACCTTACCACCTACGGGGAAAGCGTGGAGTTTTTCAAGAACGGCTAATTGATTTTCAGTCCGAGGGAAAGACCGCAACGATTCCGGGGTAGCAATATAGAACTCCCACCCCCCCCGTTCAACCGGGAATCTTGCAATTATCCCATGACTTCCGGGGTCAATACCAAGATATATCATTCACACACTCCCATCGTCTAATGATTTACAATCATCCGACATAAGCCAGAGAAGAATGGCCATACAATCGGGGACTTCTGTCGAAAAGATATACAAACATATCTCGGACTCTCCAATGGGACATTTAGAACAGCCATTATAGGGAGAATAATTTATACCGCAACAATGATGGTAGATTTCCGATGACCCGTCATCTCCTTGGGCCGCCTGAAATAAATAAGATTTCCATGTTACATTGATACTGTACCGTCTGGCACGTTCAAATTTGGTAATCATATAATCCCCATAAGCTTTCCGTATATTTAGATATCCGTTCTTTTAACTTCTCGTTCTCCTCCCTGAGTGCGGCAATCTCCTCGTCTTTGGCGGCGATCTCACGCTCACGTATTTCGAGATTAATCCGCATATCGGTTCCACTCATGTTCTGCGGCTCTTCGAACTCAAACGATTTGAACAAGGTTATGTCGGACTCATTGGAATATAAACAACCATTTCCATATGAATCAGGTTCACCATAACCATCCGCCATTAATTCGTACCTCATTTCATTGTAAATTTTATCAACAATCGTAAATATCTCGTCAGTATTCTTCCATCTTATTTGTTTCATGTCTTGCCCAACAAGAGCACCGCCCCTGATTGTAACCCTGTCACCAATAGAAAACTTTTCTGACCTCCGCTCCTCGGCCGGCTCGACGGGACGGAGAATTTCATTCTCATTGGCAATATCAACTATATCCTGAATAGTCTTAACTCTATTTGCCAATCTCGCCTCTCTACCCATCTCATACGCCCTGCGCAGGTAGGGAAGAAGTCTCTCTTCATTTGATGGTACAGGGTTCATATCCCGAATTGCTCCCGCCGCCTCCCGCGCCAGTTCAGTTAGCTTGTCCATTATCTTTTTCCTCCATATCTCTAATTGTCCACGCTAAACCCAAAAGATACCTATCACTCACACCCTGTCGACTCATCAGGCGATTTAGCGTTCCCGAACATATCTCCGCTAATCTATTCCCCTCAATGGCACAAGACGAAAACGACTCAAGATATAGGGGTAATTTATCAGCAATACTTATCAAATAATCCCTTGCCGATAAAGCCGCCGGATGGAATTCGGTTACACCGAGGGTGCTACGATCGTCTAATTCGTCCATCATTTGTCATCCTTCTTCTCTCCCGTCATCCGCTCAAGTGCGTCGGCAATGCGCCAAATATGATGTAGAAGACCGGCTCCCCATCCGAGTATCAAAATACTTCCGCAAAACACTCCCATCATTAAGAACCACATCACTCATACTACCATCCCCTCTCTCTAACTATTTCATTATACTCAGTGCCATTACTAAATGGTTGCATCATCTAAACCACCACCACGCTAAAAGTATCAGGAATCCAAGGGCGAGAAAGCCACCAAGGGAACCATACGAAGCGGCACCTAATCGACTTAATGGATTTTCGAGAGCCTCATCAACATATTCTTCTTTATCATTATATTCATCAAGGGTTTCCACGGGAACATTATTTTCTATCGCATCATTCACCAATCCCTTGATTTCCTTGACATAATCAGCCGCTTGTTTTATGCGCCTCTCTTGTTCATCGAACCTATCACCATGTTCAAGCAATTTCTTATCAACCCCATGCCGCCAATCCCAATATTGATGAATCCCTTCTTCGATATCCTTGCCCGCATCGGCAAGAGTTGGTTTCTTTTTAGTCATTTCACTTCTCCTATTAATCTACCGCGACCCCGACCACGACCCCGACCCCGACCGCGACCACGACCCCGACCACGACCACGACCCCGACCACGACCCCGACCGCGACCACGACCCCGACCGCGACCCCGACCATTTCGGTTTTCGGAACGACTGAATCCTCATTTTACTTCACCAAACGACTCAATAGCACCAACCATTATATATAGTTCTTTCGGTAGAGGCTGAGCATCCTTCCAGCCCTTCTCGTTGAAGGGGCCGGTTTCGTAAACAATACAAGGATTTTTTAATAAAACACAAGTATCGTTTACACCGATTAATTCACCAGCATAAATATAATTCGCACAAAAGAAAGTAACCGTCTTTCCCATTAATCCTTCAAGACCCTCTTCACTACACTCTACTAACTTTTTCATTTTGTTTACTCCTTATTGTTAATTAATCTACCCAACGCTTCGACAAGAGCGAAATAACGGGCGAGGGGATTGTTAAAAAGGCAGGTCTTTATCATCATCTTCCTGCTTTGTTATAGGGAAATTATCATTAGGATTCTTTGGCTCGAACGCGATGATATTATTGAAGGTCTTACCATTGTATTCACGAACCGTTACATTGGCGCGGCAAGTTTCACCGATAAGATGTTCCGTCTCACCACCAGACAACTCTGCCCCAATTGCCATTAGGAATTGTTTGAATTTACCAAGTCTGGCATCGGCATACGGCCCCGACGGGTCAAGGTAGAACTTTTCCCATAGTTTGTTGGACGTTTCCGCAACAGTAAAGACAAAATTTTCATAAGATAATCCATCTTTGTCTTTTAGGGGCGCGCCATCCTTATTCGTCGTCTCAATCTTTTGTAATCTGATTATATAACTCCCCGGCTCAAGCGTCGGTGCAAAGCCACTCTCGTTATACTTATTCATGTCTGGATACCTCATTTTTGTTCCTTTCCTTTGAGGCGTAAATGTTGTAGATACGCCTGCAATTGTTTAATAGTCACATCGGGATGTCGTAGATTAGCAAACCCTAAATGTTTTGTCATTGAATTAGCAACTCTCTTCTCTGTATCGAAGCCGTCAATAGTATGTTCCTTAAGATAGGCGAGTCCGGCTTCAATAGCAAGAATTAATTTCTCCTTAGCTCCGCCCTCGTCACCGCCATAGTAAGCCTTAACGAAAGCATCATAATTCAGGGGCAGGGTATCGGGCAATCTACCCGTTCTATCACCAGCCTCATAAATCGTGGTTGGTTTAGTACGGATAACCCCTCGACCATCACTCTCAACTTCCATATAGAGTATCATATCGGCCATACCAGCAATTAACTTTCGGGCTTTTGGCGGTAGGGTATGAGTAATCTTAGTTTCGGTTTCTTGTTTTCCCTTGACCTTGATTTCCTTTTCTTCTGAGTGGGAAATCATACATAGACCCACACCCCGAATCTTAGACAAACGAGTTACCTGTTTGCGGAACTCACGTTCGACATAAGCCCAACCCTTGCCCCATTCTAAATCAGATTCGTGTCCAATACTGAACTTAGCATAGATAAACTCTTGACAAAACATCCAGAGATTATCTACCGTATCAATGACGATAGTCTTAAACTGTTTAGATTTCTCCAATTCGTCAACTATTACCAAGAAATCTATCCACTTATTAATCTGGGCTTCAAACACCTCAAGATGTCCGAGTCCTTCTTCGGTGGATAAAAACACGGCATCGGGGAAGTTCGAGAAAAAGGTCGATTTCCCCACCTTTGGAATACCATAGGCAAAGATGATCTCTTGAGAGATATCATCTATTACCTTTCGTTTTTCGGTTGGCAACATAACTCCTCCATCTCTTTATTATATTGTTCATCTTCTTCATATCTCATTCTATTCATCATGTTGACCCATTCCCAGTATTCTTCCGCATCGGCATAGTCCATAGCGGTATCGGTTTCAGGTTTCATGGTTTTTCCTTCCCCGTTAGGCGGTCGAGACTAAAAGCATCACGACCAAAGTCATCATAAACATTTGTATTAATTTCATCGAAACAGGCGGCGAGAATAGCGGGACGGAAATCTGGAACCACTTCTAAGCAATTCATCTGCCCTATAACGTCTTCTATAGAAGTTTCTAAATAGGTATCGCCATCTTCCAAATGAATTATCTGTGGCCACTCCTCCTTCGCCCGATAAACTTTGTCGCCGATAATGATTAGGATTGTCATTTCTCGCCCTACACTTTCCGAATTACGTCGTTTACGTCCAAGCCATATCGGGCCCCTAAGAGCAGACAGAGTAATGCCATTTCGTCGCCGACGAAAATCTTCCCACCAACCCCCTCAAGGGCATATATGGTTGCCAATAACATATCCCCCATTCCCCCCTCATACTTATTTGCTTGCATATTTCTTCTCCAGTTCCTTGAGTATTTTATGCGTCGTCTCGCCTATTGTCGCCCCGACTGTAAGTTGTGATGTTAGAAATCCCTTTTTCAGACCAGCGATATCAAGAACCGCCGTCAAGACATTAATCGCAATAAGGCGTTCGTAATCAGCATATTTACTTATAGTTGTGCGTCCCATATCATTCCTCCATATCTATATATATTAACTGACCATCAATGTCAAATATAAAACTTTGGTTAGAAATATCGTCTTGGAGTTTCTTATTACAAAATTCGTAGGTGAGATTATCTCCAGATCGTAAGGCGGTACAATGGTAGGATGGCCTTTCGTGTTTAGCCATAGCCTCAAACTTCTCGCCCCACGCTTTTGCTTCTTCACCCACAAATTCTTCTGCGGTCATACTTCACCTCGGTCTATTTTTATAAACCCTATAATCTTTCCCATACCATCATTTATCTCTGAAAAATCTAATTTGTTTGGGTCTAAATATCCAATCACCGTAAATGCGGCATCAACCAAAATTGGCTCAGCCTCCATAATGTCGTCTATTTCAAATTCTATCTTAACCTTCATACTTCACCTCGCTTAAACATTTTCTTTATCCCTCGCCATAGATACCATAACGTCACATACAAACCCACAAGAGCGAGATATCCAATCAGAATTAGCCAAATAACAAATCCAGTATTAGTTATGCCCATTGTCATATACTCTTTATCCCCAACTCTGATGTGTTTCGTTAATGGTTTCCCGACCATCATATTCATCAATTTCCCATTCTATATTATCGGGGATTTCAACAACTTTCAAATCTGAGAATTGTGTATTCGCCTCATGTCCAAGTAATTCAATAACCGCAATCAGGTCTTTATCCGTCCTATCAATATCATAAAAAGAGAAATAGCATTTATTTGGCATACTATTTAATTCATCATCAGTAAAACTATCCCCCATATCTTTTGTTGTTACATGGAAGAAAATGCTATCTTCATCATCGAGGTCTCGTCGATAAAGAGTCTTATGGTTTTCATCTTCAAATAAATGGCCATCTTTTATATTTGTATAGAAATATGCCTTTTTATGTTTCCTTTTCAAATAATCCTGTATTGCCTTCCTCGACAAACCAAATCCCCCAAAACATTTATTAATTACAATTTTCATTATTCACATCCTTTCTAAATACTCTTTATCCCAATCACAACCAAAAACCAAAGTATAGAACCAACAATAGCAATCGGCAAGAAATACTTGCCAGCCTCACCCCAAGAGGCATAGAGTCCGGGTCGATTAGTCATCTAAACACCTCTCAAAACACATTCCAGCAATGATAAAAAGAGCGACAGAAAGAATAATATTAATTATATAGAGCCACGTCAAAGACCCCGACATAAGACCAATGATACCAAACACTAAATTCCAAATTCCCCCAAACAGCAACCACCAAAGCGATTGTTTATTACTTAAGTTCATTTCCTTTTATCCTTTTTCCATTCGGGGAAGGTTAGTAATTCGCCCAGCGAAAGGAATGAAGGCATAGTCTCACCGGATTGGGCGCGGTCGCAAAGAACCACCCTCTC
>JBAZFO010000044.1 GCA_041653315.1 Candidatus Micrarchaeia archaeon
GCAACAGAAGGTATCTTTACCCAAATAAAAGAATCACCGCTTGCATTCCAAAGTTCTATTTCGTATTTTAACTCACCATCTTCACTTGAATTTGTAAATCTTATATCTTTTCCTGTCGTATTGGCTTTAGAATAATCAAAGTTTGATGTGGTTAATTTTACTAAAATAGGAAACTCTGTAAGTGTTTCATCAATTAAAGAAGAATTTATTGTGAAATTCATTTTATAATCCCAAGAACTATTCCACCAAGCATATTCTGGAAATGAAAATTCGCCCAATTGTAAGATATTGTCTATTGACTCATTTGGGGATTTTTTTCCATGAACCGTAAACTCAATGCATTCACCGGGCAATAAATTAAAGAATTTATTCTCGTTTTTAAATTCCTCAACTTTGTTTTTAGATTCTTTTATAATTTGTTTTGTTTTTTCTTCTTTTAAACTTTCTATGGTTTCGCCTGTTTGTTTATTTGTTTTTTTGATCATTTCAAAAGCTGATCCATCTTCTGTTCTATCTTTAATTTCATCTAAAATCTCTTCTCTTTTATTTTTTTCTTCTCTTATATCTCCGCTTTTTACTTTTAATTTTGATTTGTTTAAAGTTTCTTCTATGTTTTTTTCATCTATTTCAAAATTCTTTTTCTCTTCCCACAGTTCTTTCTCCTTCTTTTCTTCAATGTATTTTGAATACTCTAAGAAAGTTTCTCTCTCTTCTTCTTTTACTAAAGCAACCTCTATTGTATCAGAAAAATTAATGGTGCCTCCATTACAAACAATATATGTTGAATAACAATTAATTAAACATTGGTCTGTGTTTTCTAATAAAGTAACAAAAATATCGCTTTTTTGTATTTCTTGTGCTGTTTCGTTAATAGTTTCGTTTATCGTTTCATTAATAGTTACATTTATAGTTTCATTGATGATTTCGCCAATACTTTCTTCACATTCTCCTGTTATATTATCACAAAAATAATTTTCAGAGCAACCGCATGATTGACAGAATGAAATTAATGTAAGATTTCCTTCACAAAATAAAGGTAATGTGTTAGAGCAATTGCCTGCTATTGTTCCATCCCCACACATTTCAATGGTTTCGTTAATAATCTCATTGATTGTTTCGTTTTCAACTGGTTCTTCTATTAAATCCTTAAAACATTCTTGTGTTATTTCATCACAAGAATAATTTTCAGGACATCCACATTCATTACAATTATTAATAAGTTCTAAATCTTCAGAACAATATAATGGTAAATTAATTGAACAATTGTTTATTGCTATATTGTCAAAACACAATTCTGATTCTTCTATTGTTTCATTCATCTCTTCTGTTTCATTATTTTCTATTTCTAAAGTTAAAACTTCAATTGAAAATATGTCAGAAACATTTTCTTCTAAGTCAGAACAGGTTATTAAATAAGAAAAATTTCCTATAGTTAAGTCATGACATACAATTTCTCCTGTTTCATTATTTATATCCCATTCTGTTGAGTTGTCATAATAATACAATGTGTCATTGTCTGCATCAGAACAATTTATATCATAATATAAAGAGTCATTCTCATACAAAAAAAAATTATCAAAAGAATGTAAAAAAAAAGGAGGAGAATTAAGAATAACTGCCTCTTTTAAATAACTGTTATTGCCTAAGGTAACATTACATAAAACACTTCCTTTTGTAGTTTCATTTGAATATAAAATAGAAGAAAAGCTTTTAGAAGAATTTTCTTGAAAAGAATGAGAAAATTCTTCTGATTTTTCTAAATTATCTTGTAAAAACCACTCAAAAATAATGTTTACTTTTTCATTTTCTGTTCCATTTATTTGTGCTATACACACCAAATTATCTTTTGTTGTTGCAGTTTGTGGAGATAAATTAAGTAAAGGTATACTTAAAGAAATAATTATAGATATAATTATTAATAATAATATTAAAGTTATTTTAATTTTGCCTTTCATCAAAATAAAAAACACAGAAAAAATATATAAACCTTGGTTTTCCTGCTTTTTCATAATCGGTTATAAATATATTAATGGAGGACTAATTTTGCCCCATAAATTCATTTTTTGACCAAAAGGATAATATTTTTTTATGTCTGCGACCCGTATGAACGCAGATAATAAAGAAGTAGTGATTAGCAGAGAAAAGTATAATTCACTACTTTATCTCAAAAAGGAAAATGAAAGATTACAAAACAAATAATAAAGTTATTTAAACAAGATAAATTTTATTAAAAGAAAATGAAAAACTAAGAAAACAACTAAGAAAATTTATTAATGAAAATACTCTTTCTGGTGTATTTTCTTAGTACATACAACAATACCAATCAACAGTTGACATTGAGATTAAAGAAAATAAAAATAAAAAAAACAGATACTGAGAATAAACAAAAAAACAGATATAAGAAATAACAGACCGGATAAGATAGATGAAACAGTTAATCTAAAGATTAAGAAATGTCCTCACTGCAGTTTTAAACTTAATCAAAAAAATAAGACAAATAAAATAATAATTATCAGTTTAGAATTAAAAAACCTAATTAAAACAACAGAATATGATATTTATCATACTTATTGTCCTAAATATAAAAGAGAATTAAGATTCAGTGTCCCTAATTCTCTTCCATATTTTAAATATTCTTTAGATATTTTTCTTATGATATCAATATTATCAATCGCATTAAACCTTACTGATAGAAAAATATCAGAATTCTTTATTACTATATTTGGATTATCAATTTCTCCTACTACTGTGTGTAATATAAGATTAAAACTCAAAAATTATTTAGGAAATAAATATAATATTCTTGAAGACATTTCTTGAATATGAAAATGTGCCATACACAAATAATCAAAGTGAAAGATTACTGCGGCAGCCAGTAATTAAAAGAAAAATATCACAATAGTTTGAAAGTGATAAAAATATTGAAAGTTACTGCATACAGCTGTCTTTATACAAGACAACCAGAATGAATAATCTAGATTACAAAGATTATCTACATAATGTGGTTTCACAAAAACTAGTGGAAAGAATTTAAACTCTTATTATTAATAAATACTTACTTTAAAATACGTGTGTTTTTACAGAAATAAAAATGCCCATCTTCACCCCCAATTAAAAGATCAGGAATACCATTCTTATCCCAATCTACTACAGTGGGAGAAGTAGTATGTCCTGTCATTTTCACGTTTGATAATCCCCCTTTATTTTTTAATAGTACTATTCCCTTAATTGATCCCGTATTCTCAAGTAAGGATACATTCTCACTATTAACTAAGATATCAAAATCTCCATCATTATCCCAATCAGAGAAGCAAATTTTTCGTCTTCCACTTTTTCCATATTTATCTGCATTTAATCTAAGCAAACCATCTGAAGAATTAATTACTTCATGATTTATTCCAAATATGGAATTATCTATTCCATAAAATATTCTCTGCCCTGGCTTGAGTTTTAGCATGCCTCCTTCAAAATAACGTTCAAAATATGCAAGGTACCCTTCATAATCCAACATAATCAAATCTATTAATCCATCCCTATTCCAGTCTATTGCAAAGGGAGTAGTTCTCCACTGGGTAACTAACTGATTATTTTTAGGTTCCCACCAATTCCATTCTGGTTTAGGCACATCCTCCTTCCATTCTACAAATACGGGTTTAACTTTATTTAAAACTGGTGAATTCTTAGTGCCTATATTCTTATACCATTCAACTTTCCCAAAAATAGAATTAAAAATAATATCTTTTAATCCATCTCCATCCCAATCAGCAACAGATAATGTTGTATACCCCCATTTTTTTTCAGCTGGTCCTTGAATTGAACCATTATATCCAGCCATTATCCTAATCACTTTTCCATCTGCCCTAAGTAACTTTGGTTTATCCCATTTTGGGGGATTCCCCCCATCTAAATTTTCTATAAACCCAATATACCCCGCAGAAGTTCCACAAATAAGGTCTTCGTCACCATCCTCATCCCAATCAACACTAAATGGAGTAACAAGTGACCCAAACTTTAAATCATCTGCTTGTTGTTGGAAATACCTTGGCATTTTGAAACAAGGACCAGATACATTTATTTTACCTGTATTCTCTACAAAAGCTACTCTACCATCTTCATCACCCGTTATTAAATCTATATTACCATCGGCATTCCAATCAACCGCAACTGCTACAATCATTTGAGTATCTATAGTTATATCTCTCTTACCATTAGTAATATATTTTCCTGAAGCATATTTTGGTGCACTACGTGTCCCTATATTTTCAAACCATGTAAGTTTGTCAAAAAATTCCCCACAAATTATATCTAAGTCGCCGTCATTATCAAAATCTGCGAAATTGGGTGATGGTTGACCATACACATCAATATCCCTTCCTGCTGCCTGTAATTTAAACGGTTTTGAATATTTACCAGTACCCTCATTTTTAAGTAAATATATATAACCATGTAATTGTCCATTAATCCACCTCCCTTCCATATCAAAGGCATTATCCCACCCATAATCTGTCCAATCACCAATACCAATTATAATATCAAGATTGCCATCACCATCATAATCAACATATTTCCATCCATTTGCTCTAATCTTAGTAAGTTTTTGATCAAAAACAAGATTTGAATATAAAATAGTAGGTTGATTAAAAAGTGAATCAGTAAAGTTCAGAAATTCTATACCTGGAATAAGTACCCTCACAGAATTATTAACGTATGATATTTGAACGTTATCCATACCTTCTGCTACTTTAATTGGTGCTTTAAAAATTGGAAAATCACTATTTCCAGGATTCTCGAAAAACCATAATCCATTATATAATATAGAAGGGCTATTTACTAATAAATCCAAATCACCATCTCCATCATAATCTATAGGTAAAGGATATGCCCATAACCCCACACCCAAGTCAACAATTAATCCTGGATTATTAAATTTTACTCTTTCGTAGTTATGCTCTTTTCCCTCTTCAACATTAAGAATAGAAGCTTTTGGTAATAACTCCAAATTTTCAATTTCATCAGTAACACAAATATTATTAACTCCGTTTTTATCAATTTGTTTCCTTTCATCAATTAACTCTTTCTCAAAAAGTATATTTATTAAATTTGAAGAACTGCAACTTTTGCCATTTTCATTTATTTTATTATCCTTATTGTCTGCCATTATTTCAATTCTTTCATCTTTGTAAGAACTATGTTTTTGTGTATAAGATTTATAACTAATGGGGAGTATTCCTCCAAATACAATCATTCCAACTAACACCACCCTCTTAATAAATCTATTTGATATTTTTGGGCTATTGTCAAAGGATAATCTCCATTCTTCTGTTTTTCTTCTTTTTAATTTCATTCATCCCACCGTGTTAAATATTGTATTTTTTTGTATTTATAAATATATTGATGGGATTATAATATGTAATTATACTCAAATAGTCTAAGTATCCTCTCATAACTTGCCAAATTTGGTCTAAATAGACACAATTCAAATAAAAAAAAGTACATAAATTCATTTATTTTTAAATACTTACTTTAAGGTTTTTTTCCCTAATGCTTCATTTACTAATTTATCAGCGCGCTGTTGATATATGTCATCGCGCTTAACATGTTTGTATTCTACTTTTTTAAACTGCCCTTCTACCCATTTTAGTTGTTCATATAATTTTTTAATATTCGGCGCTTTAACTTGATACTCTTCAATAGCTTGTTTTTGAACTAATTCACTATCTAAATAACAAATAACATGTTCATTAGTATAATTAAGCGCTAATTCCAAACCTTTTATAAGAGCTTTATATTCAGCTTCATTATTTGTAGCTTTTCCTATTTTCTTTTTATAACTCTCTAATACATTCCTCTTAAAATCTTGAATAACTATACCAATACTTGCAGGACCTGGATTTCCTCGCGCACCGCCGTCTGTATTTAAAATAATTTTATCCATAATTTTTCCCCTATTTTTTGCAAGTCAATCCAATTATAATTGGTTTACTTAAAAATTCATCCCAAAAACCTTTTTCAAATTTTTCAATTCCTTCTTTAGAAATTTCCAAATTGTGCCATTCAATTTGTGTGAAACCTGCTTCTTGGAGAGCCCATTCATATATTTTTATACTCCAATAATAATTTACAAATTGTACTTCTTTACCTTCTTTATAAAAATGTATTAAAATTTCACTCCCTTCCATAACAGGTATAGTTGCTGTGCAAATTTCACCATATTTTTTAAGATTTGAATTTCCTTCAATATTTGGATTATTATTCATAGTAATAAATCTTCCTCCTTTTTTCAGATTTTTATAAATATTTTTACACATTGCCAAAAGCTCTTCTTTTGTCTTTGAATAATGTAAAAGCATTCCTGCAGTTACAATATCAAACTCTTCTAAAAAAGGCAATTCTATTACATCAGAAACAAAATAAGTTATTCCTAGAGGATGTAATTTTTCTTCTGCTTCTGCCAATTCTATCATTTCTTTTGAAATATCCATTCCAACAACTTTTGATGCACCCAATCTAGATATTTTTCTAGTATAATCTCCTTCACCACACCCCAAATCTAAAACAGTTTTATTCTTTATCTCACCCAATAATTTAAAAAAAGTTGGATCTATTGCAAATTCTCTCCTTATATTATTTACCCCAATTTCTGCATAAGTCTTTGCAATTTTATCATAAACTTCCATTTCATCACTAATTACAATATTAAATCATGCTAATTTATAAATCTTATTTATTTAATAAAAATGGTGACTAGTAATGAATAAGAAAAAAATGCTTTTAGATGTATGCTGCGCTCCGTGTGCATCAGGAGTAATAGAAGAACTTAAAGAAAAATTTGATTTAACTTTATACTTTCATAATGCTAATATTTATCCTAAAAAAGAATGGGAAAAAAGATTTGAAAGCACAGAAAAATTAGCTAAAGAATATAATATCCCCTTATTAACAGATATGAAAAGCTATAATAAAGCACATGCACAATGGAAAGGTGCAATTAAAGGATTTGAAGAGGAACCAGAAGGAGGAAAAAGATGTGAAAAATGTTTTGAATATAGATTAGAAAAAGTTTCGCATATTGCTAAAAATAAAAGATTTAATATTTTTGCTACTACTTTAACTATAAGTCCGCATAAAAATGCAAACTTAATAAATAATATAGGAAAACAAAAAGCACAAGAAAAAGGAATTGAGTTTTATGAAGCTGATTTTAAGAAAAATGATGGTTTTAAGAAAAGTATAGAAAAATCAAAAGAACTAAATTTATATAGACAAACTTATTGTGGTTGTGAATATTCAATAAAAAAATAAAAAATTAAGGTTTAATTTTTTGACTTGGTGTATTTGAAAATGGATTACCCATCGAATTAGAATCATCTTTCTTTGGAACTCGTATTGCATGATTTTTTTCATTTTCTACATCCTCAACTTTGTTTGATCTAGATGAACTACTACTAGATTCCTTAATAGGTCTCTCTCTTAAAGAACAAGATATCTCACAATATCCCCCACTTAAAGGATCTGGATCCGAATCATCACATATGAGATTTTCAAATGTATTTATCCCAGAAGTTAACCAATAAAATGATTCTTTAATATCTACATACGCTTCCTCACCATTATTGCAAGCTCTTGAATTTATTATTGTATTATTTATTGAATCACTTAATAATATACCTTGTTTTTCACAATTATCTGCAGTTATATTTTCAAAAATACTATTTTCGGATGATACTATTATAAAACCATTATATCTTGAAATATTATTCGCAACATTATTTCGTACAGTACAATTTACACATTGAATTTGCATACCAAAATATTCTGCATTATTAGCAGTATTATTCTCAATTAATATATTATTTACTGAAGGAGAAAGTATCAATGAATGCATCCAGTTATAATCTAAATTATTGTTAGTTACATTTGTATTTGAAATTATATTAACTAATCTAATTCCCTCCCAGCAGTATCTTACCGTATTATTATCAATTATATTATAATGGCTATCCCACATTACACTAATCCCATAATAAGAAGAAGCTGAAAAAGTACCTGTACCATTTAAGTAATTTTGAGATATTATATTATTTGAAGAATTTGTTAAAGTAATCCCTTCATTTGCAAACCAAATTGTATTATTAAAAATAAAACTACTTTCCGAATTTATTAAATTTATTCCATCTCTTTTATACAAAATATTATTACCTATTACATTACTAACAGCATCTTTTATTTGTATATTTGTACTGTAATTTGTTATTTCACAATTCAAAATACTTACATTATCAAAACCATTGTTATAAATTCCATAATAAAGACTACTGCTTGGTCCATTACCAATAATTTTAGCTCCATTACAATTTAATATAATATCTGAAGAATTGATATAAATTGCAGAAGCAATAAAACCAAAATCAAAACTTGGATTTATGTGATATTCATTTGAACAGAGAACAACATCATCGTTTATATAATAAGTATTATTTATTTTATTTATTCTCCCCCCAAATGTAGCTTCATTATTTAAATCAACACACTCAACACATCTTGAATCATACTCACTTACTACATATAACTCACATGAATTTATTGAACATGCACAATCTCCTAAACAATTGTTGTTTACATTTTCATATTCATAATAATCATTACCAACACATCCGCTTAGATGTGTACATTCAGTTGGTGCACA
>JBAZFO010000045.1 GCA_041653315.1 Candidatus Micrarchaeia archaeon
TATGGAATTGGAGCTTTTCTTAGGTATAAATAAAAAGTTTATTGGAATTGCAAAGCGCACGTTCCATTGAAAGATTCTGAAATGTCTAAATACATTTTATTTGGTTCAAATATAGTTTTATCTGCTGATCCAGATCTAATATAAATTTGTATTTTATTTTTCATTTCATCTTCGCATTTTTCTATTGTTGCATTTATATCATGCGTGTTATTTTGGTATGAGATAATGCATTTAGTATTATCAATTCCATAAATTGTTATTTCTTTTCCTACTAATACATTTCCACTTGCGATTCCTATACCACAAGTCATTATTTTATGGTTAACTTCTAATGAATTTGAATTTCTAGTGTCCATTATTAATGCAACTTCGGTTGACTCTTTTAAATTGTCAAAATAATTATTCATTTTTTTCTCATAGGAATTTGAATCTATATAGTAAGTAATAGCTATTGCTAATACAGCAATGAGTATAATGATTATCCATTTTGTTTTTCTGTCTAATTCCATTTACTCACCTAAATATATAGCATACCCAATTTCACATTTATCAAAAATGTCTTTTGTTCCAAATGTTTTAGCATCATTTCCATAAGTATTTTGGAAAGAATACCCGCTTTTTTCTGTATTATATTCAAATACATATGTTGGGGTTAATCCAAATTCTAGTTCGCATTCTTCAATTGATCTTATTCCATTTGGAGAAGCACATTGAGTTCCGCTAAATCTATATTCTTTAATATTTTTATTATTTAATTGTAATCTTACTAAATCCGCGCATTTATCCATACTTAATATAGTATAAGTTTCTGCTCCTCTTTCATCAATTACAATATTTATTGTATCACTATCTCTTAATGAATATTCAAATGATCCATAATCGCCGGCACCATAATTTCCAGTTATCATACTATATACTGCAATTGATCCAATTATTAAAATTCCAATAAATAGAATTAAAACAATTATCCAGCTTGTTAAAACTATTTTTTTTCTAAATATTGCTCTATTTGATTTTGTTATTTTTACAAAAATAAATACTGATAATGCGATTAATACAAAATTAATAGATACTAATACTATTGCAGGTATTATCGGCAATAAAGATTTATCTTCATTCATTGAAGCACCAATTAATGAATAAGCTGTTTTTGTTACTTCATTATTTGCTTTTTTAACTGTTCCGCTTAAACTTCCGCCTGCTCCTGGTGATTTTGAGATTACATTATCTAATTTTTGTGATACTTCATTAAATCTTATTTCTTGTGATTCATATTGTGCATCACTTAAAGGGGTTATATATCCAGCTTGATATTGATTATATAAAGAGCCAGCTTCATTTAATTCTGCTATTAAATTTTCATTTGTTTCATCAACATACCATCTTGCTCTTATTAATTTATTTGTGGCCTTTAATCTTGCATCTTCTGCTTTATCATATGCAGTAGTTAAATTTTCATTTTTTAATTCTTCTAATGCATTTAATTCAATTTTTAATTGTTCTATTTGTTGTTCAAAATTATCTTCAAATCTATATGTTTGTAATTGAGTTTCTAAATTATCTTTTAATAATTTAGCAGAATTATATTTATTTGCTAAATTTCCATTTACTACTTTTCCTAATGTATCTTCTGCCCATTCTAATGTTCCTTGATTTTCATTTAAAGCTGTTGAATATTTACTATTATATAATGGGTATAAATCTTTTCCTTTTGAATACCATATTCTATCTTCTGTGTTGTCTGCTATCAATTGTATTTTTTCTGCTTCATTTTCTAATGGTTTTACTTTTTCTTGTAATTCATCAACTTTTTCTTGAGCTTTTTCTAATAATTCAAAATCTAAAGGAATTTCAGGACAAAAACCCACACAGGTTTCACATGAATAAACATTACCAACTGGTAATCTTAAATCATTATAAACTAAATCTTCACCTGCATTTTTTAAATCTGCTAATTTTTCTTCATAAATATCTAATCTTTCTGCTATATTTGATGAATCTAAATCATTAAATAATTCAATTGTTTCTCCATAATATTTGTTCATTCCATACTTTCCTTCTGAATATTGAGTGAAACCATCACCTAAAACATAAGGATCACAACCCATTTGGTGTGTTGGATCTATCATATTACAAAATAAATTAGCTAATTGAACACATTCTTCTTCTCCAATACATCCCATATGTCCTTCAAATACTTCTTGATTCATATATGTTGCTTTATCACAATATCCTTCAGCATCACTGAAATGTAAAGGAGGTGCTTTATATTGTACTTCTCCATGTCTTCCAGCATTATAATCTTCAATATATCCTTTTAATTCATTTATTTCTTCTTCTGATGGATAATATAATTTTTCCCAACAATCGCAAGCTAATGATTCAACTAAAATTTTATCTTCTACTAATTCTCCATCTTTTAAAATAAAAATTGGGTTATCTCCTATGTAAACCATAGTATAATTTTCATTATCTATTTCTACATCAACATAATTAACATTGTCAATACTCTCATCGTCAAATAAGTATTCGTTTATATTAAATGCTTCTGCGCTTATCATACTTGTTAATAATAAAGCGCCAAATAGTCCTAATAGTAAAATGGTGGGTTTCATAATGATTTTATACAGAGAAAACTTTATAAAACAATATACTCGCGCTTTTGTTTATAAGAAGAATTTATAAGAAAAATAAAAAAAGAGAAAAAAAGAGAAAATTTAAGAACCCATAGCGGCACATGCAGTAGGATTAGATAAACTACAACTTCCACATTCAGTACCAAAATTTATAGCAGTAGTGCTGTACATTGCAGTTATTAAGCTTGGTCCTAACATAGCAATTACAAAAGCTATAATAGCACCTACTAATGCCCATACTGCCCATCCTTGAGATTTTCCTCTCATTTCAGCATTTCCTATTTGTCCAGCTGCATATATAACTGCTGCTGCAACTACTAATAAAAATCCAATAGGAATTAATAATGTTTTAATATCACAAGCCAATGCTAAAAATATGTTTTGTAATCCTGCTAAACCATCTGCTGCAAAAGCAAAGTTCATTACAAAAAACATACCTAAGATCATTAAAGGTATTGTTTTAATATTTAACAAACTTGTTAAAAACAATTTTGCCCTTCTTATTTTATCCATTTAATACACCTCTTTGATAATATATATTAATTTTAATAAACTTTATAAATTATTCTATCTTTTTTTAGAGTTTTCCTGTTGTTTTATTGAAAATAATTTATCATTTGATATTTCATTAATATTTGTTTTTTTTGATCTTGTTCCACAAGTATAATTACAAATATCACTTGGAAGACTATTATCACATTTATTATTATCTAAATGTAAGTGAGATAGTCCAGTTGTTATATTTAAATCTAAAATTACATTATTGCATAATGTAGAGTCATTAATATTTGAGTAAGAACAAGACCCCACATCATAAATTCCATAAGTATTGTTTTGAAATTGATTATTTTCTAATAAACTATTCTGAACCCCCCACAAAACCAGTCCTTTATTTGAATTATTGTTTCCAAGATTATCAATAAACGTAGCATTTTGCTGTTGTTCCAACCTATATCCAGAATAAGAGAATAAAACAGAATTATTTATAAAAATATTATTAAACATAAAGTCAATAGTGTTTTTTTTAGTATAAATTCCATATCCAGTACAATTGTATATAATATTATGGTTTATTTGAGAGTTATCTATATCAAATAACCTTATACCTTCTTCATTATTATCGTAAGATGCTGGTTCAGTTTCTCCGTCATCAATATCATATATTTTATTATTTGATATAGTTAAATAATTTGGATTTTGTAAAAATATCCCCAAATTAGTACAATCATGTATCTTATTATTTTCTATTTTACTTTGTTCCAAATTTAATCCACTAATTCCTTTACTAAAATTTATAATTTCACAATTTTTAATTGTAATATTCTCTTTATTATCTATTTTAATTCCTGCATACTCAATTGAAGTGCTAGTTAAGTCTCCATCTATTTTATAATCTAAACAATCCAAAGTAACATTATCTGAAGAAATCAAGATACATTGGTCTGTTCTATCTGAAGTAATATTTCCACATAATCTATATTCTCCAGGTAAATCAATTTCCATACAAGAATCGATTTCACATTCAGGTGGAATTATAATTTCTCCTCCAAAACAAATTTCTCTTAAAGCTGAAGTAGCTAATAACCAGTATCCATTTGTAGGTTCTAATTCAGAAACACTTGTGTCATAAGTTGAGGTTAATCTATTATAACTAAAAATTTCATATGGTGCTGTTGGAGTTGTATTAAAAGGCGCTCCAATTGCATGCCAACCAGGTTGAGTAATATTTATACACATTTCATAAACAGGTTCTCCACAAACTTCTTTTATATTATCACTTGAATATAATACCCAATACCCCTTCCCAGGTTCTAATGAAGAAACATCAACATAACTAGTTCCATCCCAGGCCATAACTCCAAGGTTTCCTGGAAATAAAGTATTTACATTTGTTGAATTTTCAACAGGTATTGAAATAAAATTCCAACCTACGTTAAAAGAGAAATTCACGCATTCTGCATAAGTTAGACTTATTAATAGACAAAGTATAATTATTAATATATTTTTCATAAATTTATTATATTATATATAATTAAAAATGTATAGTTTAAGGACCTATTGCATCTGCAACTGCATCTGTACATAATGTACTTGAACCTGTAGCATTGCAACTAGGAGCTGTAACACCACTTGCGCTCATTTTTATTAAAGCGCCTAAGAATGCAGGTACAACAAAAAGTATAACTGCGCCTATGACTGCGCCAACTAAACATGAAATAGCCCATTGCTGTGCTTTAGCTCTTGTTTGAGCATCAAATAATTGTCCAGCTGCATACACAACTGCAGCTGCTGTAACTAATAAGAAAGCTAGTGAAGGTATAATACCCATAATATCATCACATAAAGCTAATAATATACATTCTAAACTTCCATCTCCAATATCAGCAAATAATAAACCCCATAAAGATAAGAACATAAATATACTAGCTAAAACTAGTTTAAAATTTAAGTTTGTTATAAGTAAATATATTTGATTAATATTAAATTTTTTATTGGTTTTTTTGTCTCTCTTCATTATTATCACTTAATTTATTTATATGGAATATTTAAAAAACCTACTTTCAAATTTTATAATTCTACATTTTGGTTATATCTTAAAATAATTTTTTTAAGATCAGAGTAAATAGAACTAGGAGTTGATTCTTCATCAGTAACATATTTTAAAATTAAATTTAATTTTGTAGATTCATTTAAATAGTAATTTTTTTGATTTAAGTAATAATCTAAAGTAAAAGCAGCTGTTCTTTTATTTCCATCAATAAATGGGTGCTTTTGTATAAAATAAAAAAGTAATTCTGCAATATTTTCATAAGCTTTTATAGGTATTCCATGATTATGTTGTTTTTTATTAAATTCAATAAACATTTCAGCAGTAATATTTTGCATATTCATAAATCCCCTAATATTTTATATCTGCGTTTCCACTCTGGATTAGTTTCTATTAAATGGAGCATTTCATTTAATTTTTTTTGCATTTCTTCTCTATTTTTAAATACCCAAATACTTTTTTCTTTTTTATCCATATTTAACTTGAATCTTTATATCTTTAAAAAAGTATTTGTTAATCTATTATGTGTGCTTGTATACCTTTTATTACAAAAATATCAGAAAAATATAATTTAAAAATTTAGTTTTATTTGAGTATAATACACATAGGTATAATGGTCATTATAGTTTTAAACTTTAATCAAGGAATCTTAATTCTTTTTTAATTTCTTTTAAAAATTGTTCTGAATCTATCAATGCTTCTTTTGCATCTACTTCAGAAACATATTCTCCTTCATATTGTATTGAATGTCTGGAAATTCTATAAGAATCTATTGTTTTTAAAAAAGAATAAATTTTTTTATTGTTTTTATATTCATTTTTTAAAAATAAAATCATACATCCATGACTTTTTTCAGTGTATCCTTTTGAAAAAATTAATGCTCTGCAACAGTGAAATAGACAGTTATAAGATAAACTAAAAGATACGCTATAATATTCCATTTCCATATTTCCTTTAGCTTTATCTAAAAAATCATTTGCTATTAATAAAGAATTTTTTACTCTATTTTTTGCAGTTTCATCTTTTTTTATCAATTGTTTTTCAAAACATTCATCCAATCCCATTAAATCTCCTTTTTATATATTTCAATTTTATTAATATTTTTACCAAATTCTGATTTTTCTTTTTTAATCCATTCAGTTATTGTATATATTGTAGTTTCTATTTTTAAATCATTTTTCTCGCCAAAATTTAATAATTCTTCTACATCTAATTTTTTATTATTGGTTATTATTAATAAATCTAAGTCGCTCATATTTGAATATTCTCCTTTAGAATAACTGCCGTATAAATATAAATAATCTATATTGTTTTGTTTAATAAAATGTTTAATTTCTTCAGCTTCATTTATTAAAGATAAAATAAACATTTGTTTAAGGGATTTAACTAAATAATGATTGTTATTTAATGAATATTGGGAGGTATTAGCAAATTTTTTAAAAGAAAGTATATTTTGTTGTGAATATTTTTTACAATATATCTCCGAAGTTCTTGGGCTGATTTTTAATTCTCTTGAAAGCCCCTTTATATGTATTATTTTATTTGGGTTTTTAAGAAAATATTCAATTACTTTCCAACCTTTAAATGTTTTTAATATTTTTAGCATTTATTTAGTATATGTAGTATGTTTTATAATACTATCGTATGTTTTATTATACGAACGTATGTTTTAAATTCTTTTGAATACTGGAAGTTTGAGAATAGAAAGATTTTAATACTTCCAATGTTAAAATATTATAAGGTGAAAGAAATGACCACAGTATCAGTAGATATAAATTCAAATACTTATAGGATGTTACAAGAGTTTAATATTAGTATTCAAGAAGTTTTAGACGAACTTGTAGAATCAAAATCTTTACAATTACTAAGTTTAAGAAAAGCAGAAAGAGAAGGTTGGGATAATGCAGAAGAATTATTCAACCTTTAATCAAGGAGATATAGTTATTGTTGAACTTCCCTTTTCAGATATTTCAGGTTCAAAATTAAGGCCTGCACTTGTTATAAATTCATCAAATTTAAATTCTCAAGATGTTATTTTATTAAAAATCACATCTCATTTTAAAATTACTGAAAAAGATTTATTTGTGCCATTGACTATTGAAGATACTGAAAAAAAATCTTTACTTAAAAATAGTTATATCCAAACAGATTTTATTTTGACTTTAGATAGTATTTTAATAAATAAAAGAATAGATAAAATAAATGATAAAAAATTAGAAGAAATTAAAAATAAACTTAAAGTAGTTTTTGATTTGTAGGATTAAATTATTAAAAAATACTTTAAAATGATTTTTTAGAAAGGGGAGGGGAAAATGAAAATAGATATTTTAATAACAATTTTTATATTATTTATTGTTTTTTCTTTTTGTGGGGCACACACAATAAATGATTTGGGACCAGGAGAGATAGAGGTAATTTTAAATCCTAATGAAGTTCATACTGGTTGCATTCAAATATTAGATGAAGGAGAGATATTTAATAATTATAAGAGGATAGTAGATGAAGGAAAAGAAAGAATACTTTATAATTATTATATTGATCTTTCTCCTATAGATGCCCAAATATCTGATACTATTTATGTTAATTTAAGAACTGGGCCAAGTATGTCGGATGGTAGGATATTATTGAACAATTATCAAATATGTAATAGTGGATATTGTAAAAATATGCAAATAACAGCAGCAAAAGCCATATTTAATTTTGAAAAAGAGCATTTTAAACATATTTTATCTTATATTGAAAATCAACCTTTAAGAATGATTGTTACAGATATGGATTTATGTGTTTTTTATCCAGAACTAGAGATTAATATCGAAGAGTTGCCTATTAATGTAACAGATAAAATGAACATTACTCTTAAAGGAAAAATTATAAACATAAACCAAATAGATGCTAATAAAGTAACATTAAAATTAAATTCTGAAGATTTTAATGTTAAATCAAATTATTTTAAATTTGATCTAACTGGAAATTATAATTTAGAAGAGTCAGTCAAATCCTTTGAATTTACACTAACCCCAAAAAATTTAAATGTAGAAAATAAAGTATTAAATGGAATTTATTATGGAACATTATCATATTCATTTAAAGATACTCAAGGAATAACAAGAACTAAAAGTTTAGATCTTGGTAAAGCTTCCTTTAGCATTATAAAAGAAGAGATTGAGGAACCACAGATAATTGAAGTAAAAGAACAAAAAAACAATAATATTGAAGAAAATAATTTTTTTAGTTTAATTATTGGAGTATTAGTAATATTAATATTTGTTTTAATTGGAATTATTTATCTTGGTTTTATTAAACAAAAAGCTAAGAAATAGATTTATTTGTTTGTTATACAAATGAATACCGGAAGTTTGAGAACAGAAAAATTTTAATACCCAGAAGTTTATAAATATTATATGAGATATGGGTATATGCCAGGATTAGATT